>NZ_VKHT01000044.1 GCF_014141535.1 Streptomyces alkaliphilus
TGGGGGCCGGCGACGGAGTCCGCCGCCAGTGCCTCACGCGCGTGTTCGGCCACCAGTCGGGCGGCGTCGGGTAGCCCCGTGCTTCCGGCCAGTTCCTCCGCCAACCGCGTGACGGCCCGCAGCCGACGGTCCTCGTTCATGCCGCAAGGTTATGGCCGAGAGGGCGCTTTCGCGCTTCCCCCGTGCCCCCGCGCGCGCCCTGTGCGCCCCGGTGGTCGGTCTCCCCGACCACCGGGGGCCGCTCTCGTCCCGGGTCATTCCCCCGGCCAGCGGGGCGGACGCTTCTCGTTGAAGGCCGCCACGCCCTCGGCGCGATCCCCGGAGAAGGCCACCGTCCGCCACGCCGCGTCCTCGATCTCCAGACCGGCGCGCAGATCGGTGCCCCAGCCGGTGCGCAGGGCCCGCTTGGCGGCGCGCAGGCCGACCGGGGAGTGGGCGGCGATCCGGCCGGCCAGCTCCAGCGCCTCGGCGCGGGCGCGGCCGGCGGGCACCCGCAGGTCCACCAGCCCCAGTTCGCGGGCCTCCTCCGCCTCCACCCGGCGGGCGGTGAAGATCAGCTCGGCGGCACGGGCGGCGCCCACCCGGCGCGGCAGCAACTGGGTGCCACCGCCACCGGGGATCACGCCGACGGAGACCTCGGGCAGACCGAGCACGGCGGTGTCGTCGGCGACGATCAGGTCGCAGGAGAGCGCCAGCTCGCACCCGCCGCCCAACGCCCAGCCGTGGACGGCCGCGATCGTGGGCATCGGCAGCTCCAGCACGCCGGTGTAGGCGGCACGGGCGATCGGCCGCTGCCGGGACAGCTCGGCGTCGCTCAGGGAGTTGCGTTCCTTGAGGTCCGCGCCGACGCAGAAGGCCCGGTCGTGGGAGGAGGACAGCACGGTCGCCGACACCGAGCGGTCGGCGGCCAGCGCGGCGCAGGCGGCGGCGATGTCCCGGGCGAAGGCGGTGGAGACGGCGTTCATGGCGGCGCGGCGGTCCAGCACCAGTTCGGCCACCGCCCCGTGGCGGCGGATCTCCAGCCACTCCCCGTGCCGGACGGGCGCGGGTCCGGTCCCGCCTCCCCCGCCGTTCGCACCGTCGACGGGCGCCCCGCCGCCCGTCGCGTCCCCGCGCGTGGTGTTCGTCCCGTCCGTCACATCCGCCTCCGGTTAACGATCGCTCACCGAACCCGGGCATCATCGCACGACATCCGGCCGGCCGCGGAGGGGCCCGGGTGGAGAACCCGGGAGACCCCGGAAGAACCCGGGAGTCCCCGGGAGATGGGAGACTCAGGAGCGACGGGAGAGGATCCAGGGCTCGATCACGCCCAGGCCGCGCACCGGCCGCCGGTACAGCGGGCGCAGCCCGAACCGGTACGGGGCGACCCCGGCGGCCCGCTCGTCCGCCTCCTTCTCCGAGTGCGGCGCCGCGCCGACGGCCGTCAACTCCTCGCGCATCGCCTCGTCCACCAGAACGGCGTCCTTGGGCGCTATCGAGGTCAACCGGCTGGCCAGGTTGACGGTGTTGCCGAAGACGTCACCCATGCGGGTGGTGACGGTGCCGAAGGCGATCCCGACCCGGATCTGCGGGATCTTCGGGTCCTCCGCCAGGGTCTCCACCAACTCCAGACCGATGTCGGCGGCGATCGCCGGGTCGTCCGCGGCGTAGAGCACCTCGTCGCCCAGGGTCTTGATCAACCGGCCGCCCCGGGCGGCGACCAGATCGGCGGCGGTGGTCTCGAAGTTCTCGACCAGTTCGCCGAGTTCCTCCTCCTCCAACCGACGGGTCAGCCGGGTGAAACCGACCAGGTCGGCGAAGGCGACGGCGAGCCGGCGGTCCACCATCTCCGCGTCGTCCTGGGCCTGGAGCACCCGGCCGGTGGCGGCGGCCAACTGGCGGCGCCAGACGTAGACCAGGAACTCCTCCAGCTCCGGCAGCAACAGCTCGACCAGCGGATAGGCCACCTCGGAACGGGTCATGCCGGGCTCCGGCGGCTCGGTCAGCCCTTCCAGGAAGGAGTCGATCTGCCAGTCCGCCAGCCGGGCCGTGGTCTGGCCGGTGGACCGGGCGACCTGCACCGCCATCGACTCGCTGAGCAGTCCCGCCTCGACCAGGCCGGCGAGTCGGCGCAGCGCCAGCACGTCGGCCTCGGTGAGCGCCTTGGCCTGGCCGACGTCGGGGAAGCCCATGGCGCGCCAGAAGCGGGCGGCCAGGTCCATCGGCACGTCGGCGGTACGGGCCGCCTGGTAAGGGGTGTACTGCCGTTCGGAGCCGATGATCAGTTGCTCCAGGCGCAGGGCGATGGTGTCGTCGCCCTCCTCGCCACCGGTGTCCGGTTCCGGGCCGGCCCCGCTCTCCGGGGCGGCGGCCCCGGCGTCCGGGGCCGGTTCGGCGGCGGTTCCGGGGGACGGCGGTTCGGCGGGCCCGGACGCGGTCTCCGCCCCCTCGGGGAACTCCGGATCAGCCACGATCGCGGCCCGTCGTCCGCGCCGGCCGGACCGGGATCCGGGTGGAGGTCGCTCCGCTGTGCACTGCCCCTGCCGTTCCGATCCGCCGCGCCCTGCGCGCGGCGTCACCGCACCACCCTACGGCAGATGTGCGGTGCGTCACGCGGGGGCCGCTCACCCGTGCCCCGTTCCCGTCGGGCGGGCGCGCAGGTGGACCACATCGGCGGCGGAGACGGCCCGCCGAACGCCGTCACCGGTGCGGATGACCAGCCGGCCGTCCCCGTCCAGCGCGATGGCGCGCCCGATCACCTCCTCACCTCCCGGCAGCTCGGCCCGCACCTCGCGGTCGAGGGTGGCGCAGCCGGCCGTGTAGGCACCGCTGATCCCGCCGGTCACCGGATCGCCGCCGGCCTCCTCCCAACGGCGGAGACGGTCGGCGAGGTTTCGCAGCACGGCGCGCAGCAGCGGGTCCCGATCGGTGCCGGGGGCACCGGCCAGGACGAGGGATCCCGCGCCGGGCACCGGCAGCTCGTCGGCGCGCAGGCTGACGTTGATGCCGATGCCGAGTACGGCCATGGGCTCCCCGGAGGGTGTGGGGACACGCTCGGCGAGGATGCCGCCGACCTTGCGCTCCCCGCCCTCCACGGTGATCAGCAGGTCGTTGGGCCACTTCAGGGCGGTGTCGATGCCCCCCGTGCGGGCCAGCGCCTCGGCGGCGGCGACCCCGGCGAGCAGCGGGAGCCAGCCCCAGCGCTCGCCGGGTACCCGGGGGGAGAGCAGGACGGAGAGGAAGAGACCGGAACGGGCCGGGGCGTTCCAGCTGCGGCCGAGCCGGCCGCGTCCGCCGGTCTGCTCCTCGGCGATCAGGACGGTTCCGGGCACGGCGGTGCCGGCGCGGGCGCGCTCGGCGAGGTCGGCGTTGGTGGAGCCGGTGCTCTCCAGGACCTCCAGTGCGGCCCAGGGGCCGGTGGGGGCGGTGAGCGCGCGGCGCAGCGCGCCGGCGTTCAGCGGTGGGCGGTCGAGGTCGGTCCAGCGCCCGGCTGCGGATGGTGTCATGGTCAAGAGGGTAGGAGGGATCGAATGGGGTCCGTTCGTCCCCGCCCGGTGTGTCCAACGCCGCACTGTCGGAGGGCTCCCGCGCCGATAACCTACGGATCGGTAGCCACCCGAGGACGAGTAGGAGCCGCAGCCCGTGTCCGAACAGGAAATCCGGCCCGATATCCACACGACCGCGGGCAAGATCGCCGACTTCCGGCGACGGACGGAGGAGGCCGCGCAGGCGGGTTCCACGCGGGCGGTCGAGAAGCAGCACGCCAAGGGGAAGCTGACCGCGCGGGAGCGGGTGGAGCTGCTGCTGGACAAGGGTTCGTTCACCGAGCTGGACGAATTCGCCCGCCATCGGTCGACCAACTTCGGGATCGAGCGCAATCGCCCGTACGGGGACGGCGTGGTGACCGGTTACGGGACGGTGGACGGCCGCCCCGTGTGTGTCTACTCGCAGGACTTCACGGTCTTCGGCGGTTCGCTGGGCGAGGTGTACGGCGAGAAGATCGTCAAGGTGATGGACTTCGCGCTGAAGACCGGTTGTCCGGTCATCGGCATCAACGACGGTGGCGGGGCCCGGATCCAGGAGGGTGTGGCGGCGCTCGGCCTGTTCGCCGAGATCTTCCGGCGCAACGTCCACGCCTCCGGGGTGGTGCCGCAGATCTCGCTGATCATGGGGCCCTGCGCGGGTGGCGCGGTCTACTCCCCCGCGATCACCGACTTCACCGTGATGGTCGACCAGACCTCGCACATGTTCATCACCGGACCGGACGTGATCAAGACGGTCACCGGGGAGGACGTGGGCTTCGAGGAGCTGGGCGGTGCCCGCACCCACAACACCACCTCCGGCGTGGCGCACTACATGGCGGGCGACGAGAAGGACGCCATCGACTGGGTGAAGGCGCTGCTCTCGCACCTGCCTTCGAACAACCTCTCCGAGGCGCCCGCCTTCCCCGAGGAGGCCGACCTGGAGGTGTCCGAGGCCGACCGCGAGCTGGACACCATCATCCCGGACTCCGCGAACCAGCCCTACGACATGCACCGGGTCATCGAACTGATCCTGGACGACGAGGAGTTCCTGGAGACCCAGGCGATGTTCGCGCCCAACATCGTCACCGGCTTCGGCCGGGTGGAGGGCCGGCCGGTGGGCGTGGTCGCCAACCAGCCGATGCAGTTCGCCGGCTGCCTGGACATCGACGCCTCGGAGAAGGCCGCCCGCTTCGTGCGAACCTGCGACGCCTTCAACGTCCCGGTGCTCACCTTCGTGGACGTCCCCGGCTTCCTCCCCGGCACCGACCAGGAGTACGGCGGCATCATCCGGCGCGGCGCCAAGCTGATCTACGCCTACGCCGAGGCCACCGTGCCGCTGATCACGGTGATCACCCGCAAGGCCTTCGGCGGCGCCTACGACGTCATGGGCTCCAAGCACCTGGGGGCGGATCTCAACCTGGCCTGGCCCACCGCGCAGGTCGCGGTCATGGGCGCGCAGGGCGCGGTGAACATCCTGCACCGGCGCACCCTGGCGGCGGTCGAGGACGACACCGAGCGCGAGGAGCTGCGGGCGCGCCTCACAGCCGAGTACGAGGACACCCTCCTCAACCCGTACGTGGCCGCCGAGCGCGGGTACGTGGACGCCGTGGTGATGCCCTCGGAAACCCGGCGCCACATCGTGCGCGGGCTGCGGACCCTGCACGCCAAGCGGGAGCAACTGCCGCCGAAGAAGCACGGGAACATCCCGCTGTGAGAGGGATGTCGACCGTTCCGCCGACCCCGACGGCCCCGGCGGTGTCCTCCGCCGGGGGCCGTCCCGTCCGTTCCGCGAGTGCCGGAGGTGCGCCGTGATCCGTGTCGTGCGAGGCAACCCCACTCCCGAGGAACTGGCCGCCGCGCTGGCCGTGGTGCGGGCCAGGGCCGCCGCCTCCGCCGCCGCCGGTGACGGCGAGGGGGCGGGGCGCCCCACCCCGTGGTCCGACCCCGCCCGCACGGTGCCGACCCGGCTGCCGGCGCCGGGCCCGGACGCCTGGCGCACCAGTTTCTGGCCGGCCTGAGCCGCCGCCGGGGCCGGCCGGGTCGGGGAGAGGGCCCCGGTCCGGCCGGCTCCGGGTCGAATCGCACCGGTGCGACCGGAATCCGAGTAGCCGTACTCAGGTCGCGCGTCGGCCGACCGGGCAGCATCGGAACCATGCTCTGGTCCGACCTGCGCGAGCCCCCGGCGGAAAACGAGGCGGGGGCGGTTCGCGCGATGCCGCGCCGGGCCGGGTGGGTGATCGCCGTCGCGATGGTGCTCGGCACCCTGTTGGCCCCGGGCTCCCGCTGAGCCCTTTTCCGGGCGCCCCCTCGCCCTGAGCAAGCGCTTTCTCACCTCTCGCCCACCTAGCCTTTCATCGAACCTTCACCTCTTCTCCATCAAAAGCCCTTCCCGACCCCCTACTGAATGCTCCGTTCCGCTGCGTAGTTTTCTGATCACGCGTGGGGGGACGCACGGGGCTTCCCCCCGCTTCGGGACCGTCCGGTCCCGCCTCACGAGGGGAAGAATCCGTTGCCCGACGCGCATCGTCCGCACGCCGAGCACCATCCGCACCCGATACCGACCCCACCCACGCCGGGGCGTCGCCGCTCCCGCGCCATCCGATCCGGTCTCCTGGCCGCCGCGCTCGCCGGCGCCCTGACCGGCACGTTACTCGGGGGCCCGGCCTCCGCCGCACCGCCCGACGGGCCGGCGGGCCCCGCCGGCCCGACCGGGAACGGCACCTTCGCCGGTGAATCACCGGCACCCCGCACCCTCACCTTGATCACCGGGGACCGCGTCCGGCTGAACCCGGACGGCTCCGTCGCCGGCATCCTCCCCGCCGAGGGCCGGGAGGACATCCCGGTCCACGTCCTGCAGGGCGGGGACGGCACCCTGGTCCTGCCGCACGACGTCACCGACGCGATCGCCGACGGCACCCTGGACCGGCGCCTGTTCGACACCGCCGAACTGACCCGTCCCGAGTACGAGGAAATCGACGGCCTGCCCGTCATCGTCCTCTACGAGGAGGACGGCGAGGGCGGCGCGGAGGCCCGCGAGGCCCTGCACGCCGAGGTGGACACCGACGCACCGGTCGAACTGGACAGCATCGACGCCGAGGCACTGACCCTCGCCGAGGAGGAGACGGCCCCGGCCTGGGAGGCGCTGACCGTCGAGGCCGACACCACCGCCCGGAGCAAGACGCCCCTCCTCGACGGGGCCTCCCTGGCGCCGGGGGTGCGCGCCCTCGTATTGGACGGTGTCGTGGAGGCGACCCTCAACAGCAGCCCGGCCCGGATCGGGGCCCCGGCCGCCCGGGAACTCGGTTTGGACGGCGAGGGCGTCACCGTCGCGATCCTGGACACCGGCATCGACGCCACCCACCCCGACCTCGCCGACCGCGTCGTGAAGCAGGTCAACTTCTCCGACGCCCCGGAGATCGGTGACGTGGCCGGCCACGGTACGCATGTCGGCTCCACCGTCGCGGGCACCGGCGCCGCCTCCGACGGGCTGTACACCGGGGTCGCCCCCGGCGCCGACATCCTCGACGTCAAAGTGCTCAACGACTGGGGCAGCGGCCTGGAGTCCGGGGTCATCGCCGGCATGGAGTGGGCCGTCGAGCAGAACGCCGACATCGTCAACATGAGCCTCGGCTACTTCGTGACGGACGCGGTGCACTCCGTGGAGGAGGCTCTGGAGCGGCTCTCGGCGCAGAGCGACACCCTGTTCGTCATCGCCGCCGGCAACGAGGGTCCGTTCACCGCGTCCCTGCGCGCCCCCGCCACGGCCGAGGCGGCGCTCACCGTCGGCGCGCTGGATTGGGACGACACCGTTGCCGATTTCTCCTCCTCCGGCCCCCGCTTCCGGGACGGCCTCCCGAAGCCGGACCTCACCGCCCCCGGCGTGGAGATCACGGCCGCGGCCGCCGGTACCGGCGGATACGTCGCCATGGGCGGCACCTCGATGGCCTCCCCGCACGTCGCCGGCGCCGCCGCCCTGTTGGCGCAGGCCCGCCCCGAACTGACCCCGGAGGAACTCAAGGCCGTGCTGGTCGGCTCCGCCGTCGGCCTGGCCGACACCCCCGTCCACCGACAGGGCACCGGACGCATCGACATCCCCCGCGCCCTGGCCGCCGACGTCATCGCCGAACCCGTCTCCCTGGGTTTCGGTCTGATCCCCTGGGGAAGCGGGGAGACCGACCCGATCACCCGCGAGCTGACCTACCGCAACCTCGGCACCGAGGACATCACCCTGCGACTCTCCCTCGATGCCCTGACCCCCGACGGCTCACCGGCCCCGGAGGGCATGTTCGCCCTCGCGGCCGATGAGGTGACCGTACCCGCCGGCGGCACGGCGAGCGTCGAGGTCACCGCCGACCCCGGGCTCGGCGAGGAGGGCGCGGGCGTGTACGGCACCGCTGTGATCGCCACCGACGGGGAACGCGAGGTCCGCACCGCCGGCAGCCTCTACATGGAACTCCGGATGTCCACGGTGCGGGTCGAACACCTGGACCGGGCCGGCGAACCCACCGAGAACTGGACGACGAAGGCGTTCAACCCGATCACCGGGGAGGAGCGTTTCTTCGAACCCGACCCGGACGAGGGGTCGCACGTGGGCAGACTCCGCCTGACCGAGGGAAACTGGACGATCGACACCCGAATCTGGCAGACCGAAGAGAACGAACTCACCTGGATGCTGCACCCCTGGCTCGAGGTGGGCGAGAAGTTCGAGGACATCCGATTGACCCACTCCTCGGCCGAAGCCCGGCCGGTGCGGATGACCCTGCACGATCGCCGGGCCGAGCACCAAGGGCTGAACATCGGGTTCGAGGTGGAGTCCGAGGAGTTTTGGGTCGAGAGAAGCTTGGTACTGCCCGACGGAATCTCACTCCGCACCGCCCAGATCGGCAACTACCCGGCGGAGTTCGAGGTGGTCGGTGGCGCGATGGCCACGTGGGAGACACCCGATGGAACCCGGCGCTACCACGCCGCAACCGTGGACCCGGAGGGCCTGCCCAGCGGAGTGACCCAGCACACCACGGCTCGGGACCTGGCCCGCATCACGACCCGGGTGGGGATCTGGGCGCCCGGGCGAGAGGTGTCGCTGCACACGTCACCCCGGGAAATGCCCTTGATCTCCTACGACAGCTTCTACGACTCCCCGGCCGAGGTGGATGTGTACATCCGACCCGACGACCTCATCTGGTACCAATCGGCGATACAGTGGTCGCCCACTTCATGGGACTTCGAAAGCCTCCACGTCGCGACGTACCCGGATCTGCGGCCCGGCTCCTCGCGGACGGAAACCTTCAACGTCGGGGTCTTCGGCCCGGCGCCGGAGGACATCGGCTTCGTTCGGACCGAGGACACGATCCGGGTAGCGCTGTGGCCCCTCACGGATGGAGCGGGCCACCGGGGAGTGGCCTACGACGCCACTGGCGAGACGGTGCTGTACCGGGACGGCGAGGAGGTGTCCCGGGTACCCGAGGCGCCCGACTTCGCGACCCCCGACGTGCCCGCCGGGGAGGGTGACTACCGCCTGGAGACGGTGACGGACCGCACCGACACCGCCGCCCCGATCTCCACCCGGGTGGAGACCGCGCACACCTTCCGCTCGGCCACCCCGCCGGAGGGCGAGGAGACACAGCTGCCGATCTCCGCGGTGCGCTACCAACCCGACCTCGCCCTGGACAGCACCGCCAAGGCCGGGAAGAAGATCAAGGTCCCGCTGACCGTCGTCGGCGCCGCCGCCGGCAAGAACACCGAGACCCTGCGCATCGAGGTCTCCCTCGACGGCGGAAACACCTGGAAGACCGCCAAGGTCACCGGCAAGGCGACCGACAAGAAGGACAACCGCTCCTTCACCGTCCACAACCCCGCCGCCGGAGGCTCCGTCTCCCTGCGCGCCCACCTCACCGACACCAACGGCAACACCACCGAACAAACCATCATCGACGCCTGGCGCACCCGCTAGTAGGCGTTCCGACGCGACGTCAACGGTCGGGGATCGGAGAGGTATTGACCTCTCCGATCCCCGACCGATTGTTTCCGGACAACAACCAAATCAACACGCCTCGAAATAAATCAACTTCACCAAGGGCGCACTTTTCCCCCACCGAACGCCCGCAGGGGTCCCCTGCTGAATGCCCCGTTCCGCTGCGTAGGTTTTCGATCAGGCGTGGGGGGACGCATGGGGCTTCCTCCCGCCCGGGACCAACCGGTCCCGTGTCACAAGGGGGAACGTTGCCCGATTCGCACACCTCACACGACCCGCATCCGATACCGCGGCCGACCCGTCCCGGGCGCCGCCGATTGGGCCCGGCGCGTTCCGCCGCCGCCCTCCTCGCCGCCGCCCTGGCCGGCACGATGCTCGGCGGCCCGGCCTTCGCCGCACCGTCCGACGGGCCGACCGGCCCGGTGCCACCGGCCGGGGACACCGCCTCGGCGGGAACCTCCCGGATCGTCACCCTGATCACCGGTGACCGTGTCGTGGTCGGCCCCGACGGGCGGGCCACCGGTCTGATTCCCGCCGAGGGCCGCAAGCACATTCCGATCCGCATGCTGCCCGGCGAGAACGGCACCCTGGTCCTGCCGCACGACGTCGTGGGTGCCGTCGCCGACGGCACCCTGGACCGGCGCCTGTTCGACACCGCCGAACTGACCCGACCCGAGTACCAGGAAATCGACGGCCTGCCGGTCATCGTCCTCTACGAGGAGGACGGCGCCGGGGCCCGCGAGGCCCTGCACGCCGAGGTGGACGCCGACGCGCGCACCGAACTCGACACCATCGACGCCGAGGCCCTCACCCTCACCGATGAGACCGTTCCTCCCGTGTGGGAGGCCCTGACCGTCGAGACCGGGAACGACGAGACCGTGGGGGCGGAGCTGGCCCCCGGCGTGCGTGCCGTGACGCTGGACGGCGTGCGGCAGACCCTGCTGGACCACAGCACCGACCGGATCGGTGTCCCGGCCGCCCGCGAGCTGGGGCTGGACGGCGAGGGCGTCACCATCGCCGTCCTGGACACCGGCGTGGACGCCACCCACCCGGACCTCGCCGACCGCGTCATCAAGCAGGTCAACTTCACCGAGGCCCCGGACATCGGCGACCTGTTCGGCCACGGCACCCATGTGGCCTCCATCGCCGCCGGCACCGGCGCCAAGTCCGAGGGGCGCTTCACCGGGGTCGCCCCCGGCGCCGACATCCTCGACGTCAAGGTGCTCGACGACGACGGTTACGGCTTCGACTCCGAGATCATCGAGGGCATGGAGTGGGCGGTCGAGCAGGGCGCCGACATCATCAACATGAGCCTCGGCGACTACACGGACATGACGATCGACCCGATGGAGGAGGCCGTCAACCGTCTCTCCGCCGAGAGTGACAGCCTCTTCGTGATCGCCGCCGGCAACGACGGCACGGGGCGGGGGAGGATGAACACCCCCGGCAGCGCCGACGCCGCGCTCACCGTGGGCGCGGTGGACCGTGACGACACCGTCGCCGACTTCTCCTCCTCCGGCCCCCGCCTGCGGGACGGCGCGCTCAAGCCGGACGTGACCGCGCCCGGCGTGGACATCGCCGCCGCCGCCGCGCAGGGCAGCCTGCTGGAGGAGTGGGTCGAGCCCGTGGAGGAGGGCTACATCGCTCTCTCCGGCACCTCGATGGCCTCCCCGCACGTCGCCGGCGCCGCCGCCCTGTTGGCGCAGGCACGACCCGAACTGACCGCCGAACAGATCAAGGCGGTACTGATGGGCTCCGCCGTCGGCCTGGCCGACACCCCCGCCCACCGGCAGGGCAGCGGGCGGATCGACATCGAGCGGGCCCTGGCCATCGACGTGATCGTCGAGTCCGGGTCGGTGAGCTTCGGCACGGCGACCTGGCCCCACGAGGAAGCGGACCCGATCACCCGGGAGATGGTCTACCGCAACCTCGGCGAAGAGGACATCACCCTGGCGCTGACGACCGAGGCGATCGGTCCGGAAAACGGACCGGCGCCGGAGGGGATGTTCTCGCTCTCCGAGGAGACCATCACCGTCCCGGCCGGCGGCACCACCACCGTCGAGGTGACCGCCGACCCCCGCCCCGGTGGGGATGTCACCGGTGTGTACAGCCTGTTCGTCACCGCCACCGGCGACGGACAGGAGGTGCGGACCGCCGGCATGCTGTACCGCGAGCCGCGCATGTACGAGCTGCGGGTGGACCACCGGTCCTCCGACGGGGAGCCCACCGACCTGTGGGACACGGTCGCGTTCGATCCGTTCACCTACGAGGTGGAGTTCCTTCTCCCGGACCCGGAGAGCGCCGACGGCAGTGTCGGGATCGGCCGGGTGTACGGGGGCGACTGGCTGGTGGACACCATGCTGTTCCCCGAGTACGACGAGAACTGGGAGCCGGTGACCGACGGAGGGCCCCCGGAGCTCTCCTGGCTGCTGCACCCGGCGTGGAAGATGAACCCGGAGACCGAGGGGAGCGTGCTGACGCACTCGGCCGCCGGCCTCCCGCCGGTGAACCTCTCGGTGTACGACCGCCGTGCGGAGGGGGAGCTCTTCGAAGCCGCGCTGGAGTTGCGGATCCAGCGGGACGAGGACGGTGAGCCGTGGGAGGACTCGCTCTCGTGGGGCGCGTACCTTCCGATGAACGACTTCACGGTCCGGCTCGGCCAGACCGGCGAGGTCGGTGACGGCGTCGAGGCCACCGGCACGCTGGCGGCCCACTGGAGCCGTCCGTCCGAGGACGTCGAGTACCAGATCTTCCTGAGCGAGGAGGGCCGCCTGCCCACCGATCTGAACCGACACTTCGAGCGCCGGGACTTCGCCCGCATCACCACCCACCTCGGGTCCCCGGCCCTGAGCGCGGATCGGACGGCGACCCTGTTCACCATGCCCGAGGGCTCCGAGGGAGGCTTTGGCCGCCCCCTCGAACTGCCGACCACCGTCGAGGTGAACGTCGCCGGCGACGCGGAGAGGTGGATGCAGGAGCTCTGGGAGTGGGACGAGGAGGACGACCGGTCCTCCTACACCACCCCGTACCGGTCGCGTCCCGCCGGGAGCAAGCACAGCGAGACGATTCAGGTGGGCGTCTTCGGACCCAACCCGGACGCCGGGGGCTTCGTACGGGACGGTGACCTCATCATCGGGGAACTCGTACCGCTGGCCGACGGCCGGGGCCACCACGGCTCCACCACCATCGACTCCGCCCGCACCACCCTGTACCGGAACGGCGAGGTGCTGATCGACGAGGAGGAGCAGGTCGATCACACCGTCCTGGAGGTGCCCGCCGAGGCGGCCGACTACCGCCTGGAGACCACGCTCAGCCGCGCCGAGACCCCGTACGGCGTGGTGAGTTCCCGGGTGGAGACCGCCCACACCTTCCGCTCGGCCACCCCGCCGGAGGGCGAGGAGACACAGCTGCCGATCTCCGCGGTGCGCTACCAACCCGACCTCGCCCTGGACAGCACCGCCAAGGCCGGGAAGAAGATCAAGGTCCCGCTGACCGTCGTCGGCGCCGCCGCCGGCAAGAACACCGAGACCCTGCGCATCGAGGTCTCCCTCGACGGCGGAAACACCTGGAAGACCGCCAAGGTCACCGGCAAGGCGACCGACAAGAAGGACAACCGCTCCTTCACCGTCCACAACCCCGCCGCCGGAGGCTCCGTCTCCCTGCGCGCCCACCTCACCGACACCAACGGCAACACCACCGAACAAACCATCATCGACGCCTGGCGCACCCGCTGATCCCCAACGGACGCCACACCCGGGGGCCGATGGACACCACGTCCATCGGCCCCCGGGCCGTTTTCGCCACCGGCCGAGTCTGTCAATCGAGCGGTGTAACGGGGGTGGTTGGTTAGTGGCGGGCTGTGGAGAGGCGGCCGTCGAAGGTGATGTCGAAGGCGTTCAGTGCGGTCTTCCAGCGGCTGGTCCAGCGGGCCTGTCC
>NZ_VKHT01000440.1 GCF_014141535.1 Streptomyces alkaliphilus
CCACGAATCCGCCCGTCTCCTCCTGTCCACCGGACCCCGGGGCGATTCCGACGATCCTCCTTGGGGCATTCATGTTCTTCCCGGGATCTCCTCCAATCCTCCCCGGGGTTCCGGAGTCCGGCATTCCGGGCGAAGCCGTCGCGCCGTGGCCCCGGATGCCCCGACCGGGGGTCGGAGTATCCGTCCACCCCCGTTGGAGGGAAATGAGACGTGTCTCCCTCTGGTCGGACACAACCATTCGGGCCACCCTGGTGTCCTTGATAACGAGATGGCAACGCCCGGAGGGGGGAAACGGGATCCCCATGGGCAGGAGAGACATCGACCACATTCCACGACCGCCCCGGACAACGCGGGAGATGCCACGGGATACCCGCCGGTCCCCCGATCGACTGTGATGTCCGCCTCATCGAGGAGCCACGACGTGACGGATTCCCTCACCTCCGACTTCGCCCCGGACCCCGCCGAACCCCCGGACCCGCACCTCATCAGCGGGGTCGTCCGGGACTCCTTCGGGGTCGCCCTGCCCCGTGCCGTGGTGACCCTGGCGGCCGACGGCGGCAACGGCCGCCAGCTCACCAGGACCCGTAGTTCGGCGGACGGCGCCTTCAGCATCCGCGCCCCGCAGGGGGGCGAGTACCTGCTCGCGGTCTTCTCCCCGCAGCTCGGTGGGGAGAGCGTCCTGGTGACGCTGGACGGTCGTCCGGTCACCGTGGAGTTCCGGATCGAGGTCCCCGGTGTGGACGGTGCCGTAGCGGACTGATCACGTCGCGAGTTGTGGCCGGTCCGTTGTCTCCCCGCCGGTGCGACCTACATGCGCCTATGGTTGGCTGAGCGCGCGAGAAGTCTGTGGCTCGCGATGGATCCGAATGAGAAAGGCGCGGCGGTAGTGCGAGCGATGGGGGCTAAAGGGGGCATAGGCATCGGCCTGGCCGTGCTGTTGGTGGTCGGTGCCGTCGGCGGATGGCTGTTGTTCGCCTCCGGTGACGACCGGCAGGACCCGATCGTGGTGGGTGTGACGGACCGGGCGGATTCCCTGGATCCGGCCTACAGCTACGCCGCGGGATCCTGGGACCTCTACAGCAACGTGTTCCAGAGCCTGCTCACCCTGAGAGCCGGTTCCGACACCCCGGTGCCCGACGCGGCGGAGAGCTGCGAGTTCACCGACAACGCCTTCCAGGTGTACCGCTGCACGCTGAGGGACGGCCTGACCTTCAGCTCCGGCCGCGAGGTCACCGCGGAGGACGTGAAGTTCTCCGTCGACCGCATCCACGCGATGGTGCGGCGTGCCGCCGAGGAGCGGGAGGACGACAGCATCCCGGAGGAGGAGAAGTTCGTCTACACCGGCCCGGGCAGCCTCGTCAACGGCATCGAGGCCGTGCGGGTGGACGGACGGGACGTCATCTTCGAGCTCGGTGAGCCCGACGTGACCTTCCCCTACATCCTGGCCGGTGGCGCCCTCTCCATCGTGGACCGCGAGGAGTACGAGCTGGACACCCCGCGTGACGACGGCAAGGCCGTCGGCTCGGGCGTCTACACCCTCGAGGAGTTCCGTCCGGTCGACGACGAGAGCGGTGAGGCCGGCCTCGCCGTCCTCCAGCCGAACCCGAACTACAAGGGCACCAAGGACGTCTCCGCCTACCCGGTGACCCTGCGCTACTACACCGGTCCGGACACCCTCCAGGAGGCATGGGACGCCAGGGAGATCGACGTCGTCGCCGGGCAGCTGAACCCCGAGGACATCGTCGCCATCGACCAGCACGACCAGGAGATCCGCTACGCGGAGATCACGGGTTCGGCGATCCGCATGCTGATCAACTCCGGCCAGGGTGACTCCCCCTCCGCCGAGGCCCCGATCCGTCGGGCGGTGGCCACCCTCATCGACCGCGAGGCCATCGCCCGCCAGGTTCGACTGCACACCGTGGAGTCCGCCTACTCGCTCATCCCGGTCGGCATCATCGGCCACGGCACCCCGTACTACGACCTGTACGGCCAGATGACCCCCGCCGACGTGCGGGAGG
The DNA here is from genome assembly GCF_014141535.1 of Streptomyces alkaliphilus. Taxonomy (GTDB): domain Bacteria; phylum Actinomycetota; class Actinomycetes; order Streptomycetales; family Streptomycetaceae; genus Streptomyces; species Streptomyces alkaliphilus. The sequence continues at coordinate 2,019 of NZ_VKHT01000440.1, forward strand.
AGCTGGAGAACGAGGGCTACACCCTCCCGATCGACCTGAGCCTCGGCTTCGCCGGTCAGGTGCACGCGGAGGAGGTCGCCTTCATCGCGGAGACCCTCGAGGCCGACGGCGTCTTCGACATAGAGATCACCGAGTTCCCCACGGTCGGTGCGGTCCTCGAGGCCGCGGGAGCGAACGAGGTCGACTCCTACTTCGTCGGCTGGAACCCCGACTTCGCCGACCCGGACACCTACACCTCCGCTCTGCTCATGGAGGACTCGGTGCTGGGCCACGGCTGGGGCACCCCGGAGATCAACGAACTGATCGCCGAGACCCGTGGGCAGCCGCAGCGGGCCAACACCATCGACACCTTCCGCGAGATCCACGAACTCGCGGCCGAGGACGCGGTGGTCGTCCCGATCTGGCAGAACCGCAACTTCACGATGAGCCTGCGCGAGATCACCGGCATCCAGCAGCTCCGTGACGCGGGCGGTGTCTTCCGCCTGTGGGAGCTGGGCCGGATCTGATCCGACCGCGTCACCCGCGCGCCGAACACCCGGGCCCGGTCCCGGCGGAACCCCTCCGCCGGGACCGGGCCGTTTCGTCCCCCGGAGCCACATGGAGAAAAGACTCGCACGGATGTGTGTATCGTCTGCGATACACACATTTTTGTTAGTCTCCTGATGGTGAGTTTTCCGACCGGAGGAGTCGGATGAGTCGGATGAGGAGGAGAGCCGTGGACCGGTTCATCGGGCGTGATGAAGAACTGGGCCGTCTGACCCGTCTCCTGCGGAGGGTCGAGGATGGCGGACGGAGCGGACGCCCCGGCACGGCGGTGCTCATGAGAGGTCGCCGACGGGTGGGGAAGTCCCGCCTGGTCGAGGAGTTCATCGAACGGAACCACGTTCCCTCGCTCTTCTTCACCGCGTCGGCGCAGACCTCCCCCGCCGCCGACCTGGACCTCTTCACCGAGGCACTGACGTCCTGTGACCTCCCCGGCGCCGCGGATCTCGGCGCGCAATCCCCCCGTACGTGGGACGCCGCTCTGCGTTTGCTCGCCACGGTCCTCCCCCGGGACCGGCCGTCGGTGGTCGTCCTGGACGAGATGCCCTATCTGATCGCCAACGACCCGGGCTTCGAGGGCACCCTGCAAAAGCTCTTCGACCGGGAGTTCTCCCGCCTCCCGGTGCTGCTGGTGTGCGTGGGCTCGGACCTGGCGATGATGGAGCGACTCAACGACTACGACCGTCCCTTCCACCAACGGGGCACGGAGATGGTGATCCCGCCGCTCAACCCGGCCGATGTGGCCGCGATACTGCGCCTGCCCCCGGCGGACGCGCTGGACGCGCATCTCGTTTCGGGCGGTCTGCCGATGGTGCTGGAGGAATGGCCCGCCGGGGTCACCGTCCGCGACCACCTCGCGGACGCCCTCCTCGACCCGACCTCCGCCCTCATCGTCAGTGGCGAACGCTCCCTGGCGGCCGAGTTTCCCGTGGAGGCCCGGGCCCGGGAGGTACTGGGGGCCATCGGGAGTGGTGAGCGCACCCACGGCACGATCACCCGGGCCACCGGCGGGATGAACGCCACCAGCTTGGGCCGGGCTCTTCGGCTGCTCATCGACAAGCGGATGGTCGAGGCCGCGCTCCCCCTGTCCACCGCCCCCTCCAGGGAGACCCGGTATCACGTCACCGATCCCCACCTGCGATTCTGGCTCGCCTTCATCGGGCCCCACATGTCGGAGATCGAACGGGGGAGAGGCGACCTCACCGTCGAACGGGTGCGCCGATCCTGGACCACGTGGCGGGGAAGGGCGGTGGAGCCGGTGATCCGTGAGGCGTTGTTCCGCATGCGGGAGGGCGGTCTCCCGGCGGAGACGGGGGCCGTCGGGGGGTACTGGACCCGCACCAACGACCCGGAGATCGACATCGTGGCCGCCGACCGGGGACCGGTGGCGCGCCGCCTCACCGCCGTGGGATCGATCAAGTGGTTGGAGAACCGCCCCTTCGACGGCCGGGACCTCGCCCGGCTGATCGTCCACCGCTCGCGATTGCCCGGCGCGGACGAGGACACCCCTCTGTACGCGGTGGCCCGGGCCGGGGTCACGGTGGAGGGCGTCACCGCACTCGGGCCCGACGACCTGCTCACCGCCTGGCGATGAG
>NZ_VKHT01000441.1 GCF_014141535.1 Streptomyces alkaliphilus
CGCCGGGGCCGCGCCCCTGGTGGGAGGGGGTTCCCCCAATCTGGGTAGCGTTCCCCGATGCCCGGGGGCGTCGGCGGGCCGAGGCTGGGGTCAGCCCTTTTCGGATGCCGGCTCCACGGACCGGCCGGTGAACCTCGGAGGACCCCGATGGGAGATCCCGTATCCGTCAGCGTGATCGCACTCGATCCGGTTCTGGAGGCGGGTACCAGAAGCACCCTGCTGGCCTGCCCCGACGTGGCCCTGGTCGAGCGGGGCGAGGAGACCCGCGTGGTGGTGATGATCGTCGACCGGGTGGGCGACCCGGAGTTGGAGGTGCTGCGCACCACCCGCGGGGTCCCTCGTCCGCCGGACGTGGTGCTCGTCGCCAGCGACCTCACGGTGGCCGAGACCCTGCACGCCCTCGCCCTGGGCGCCCGGGGCCTGTTGCGCCGCAGGGAGGCGGACACCGGGCGGCTGGCCCGGGCCGTGCTCGCGGCCGGACGCGGGGACTGCACCCTCCCACCGGATCTGCTCGACCGTCTCCTGGAACGCTCGACGGCCCCCGACGCCGGGGGAGGTGACCTCGGCTCCCTGCGCGGCGCGGACTCCCTCAGCGACCGCGAGCGTTCCGTGCTGCGCCTGGTGGCCGAGGGGCACGAGACCAACGAGATAGCCCGCCGCCTCTGTTACTCCCCCCGCACGGTCTCCACCGTGGTCCACGACATCACCCGGCGATTCCGTCTGCGCAACCGTGCCCACGCGGTGGCCTACGCCCTTCGGGCGGGCCTGCTGTGACCGCCGCCGCGGGCACCCTCGCCACCGTTCCCGAGACGAAACCCTCCATATCCCCCGCCCCTTGCGTCCCCTCCGGGGCGGGGGTCCCCGACTCCGAGCCGCGGGTCCGGGTCCTCTCCTCGCGGGGCACCTCCCCGGGGGACGCGCCGGGCGCCCCGGATCCTCTCCCCGCCATGCTGTGCCGGGCGGGCCTCGTCCCCGTCACCGAGGAGGACCCGGACGCGGACACCGTGGTGGTCGTGGTCGCCCCGACCGTCGAGGAGGCGCTCTCCCACCGTCCGCCGGGGGAGCACCGGACCCTGTTGGTCTGTGACACGGTCACACCCTCGGGGCTGCGCCGGGCCATCCGGTGCGGTGTTCCGGCCGTCCTGTGCGCGGCCGGTCTCACCCCCGAGCAGCTCGGCGCCGCCGTGCGCGGGGCCCGGCGGGGCGAGGGACGGCTGCCCTATCCGCCCCTGGCCCGGCTCCTCGCCGCCGGCGACGTCCCCGGTCCGGTGGGGCTCACCCCGGGGCAGACCAGGGTGTTGACGCTGGTGGCGGACGGATACGCCAACGCCGACATCGCCCGCCGGATCGGCTGTTCCGAACACACGGTCAAGAACACCGTGCACGAGGTGATGGGCCGTCTCCAGGCCCGCAACCGTGCCCACGCGGTGGCCACCGCGGTGCGCACCGGACTGGTGTGACGGCTCCTCCGGCGGGGCGGGGACGTGTTCCCGCCGGTCCGGGGCCGTGCGCGGTGCCGGAACCCGCGGGGGAACGGGTGGGCGGTTGATCGGTCACGCCGTCGGCCGGTGGGCTCTGGAACACCCGGGGCGCGGTCGTCCGCCGGAGGAAGTGCTGGAGGAGCCGTTCGAATGGCGACCGGGGTGGGAATACGGAGTGTGGGGCTGTCGGGCGGGGAAACGAGCGCCCGGGAAAGCGCCGGGGCGTGATCACCCCGAAAAATACCCACAAGCATGAAATTTGATGGATTCGTTCGAATGTCGGAATGGGGCGATCCGGGGGTGCGGGAAAGATTTCCCGGATCGCCGCCATGATGTGACCGTATTGAAATCGCCGGGAGGGCAACCGAAAGCCGAGTGGTCCCGCGCGGAGAAAAGTCGACAAATTTCCATCAGGGGCGAAAACGAAAGCGGGGTGTCGGTCACCGCTCCCCGTGGGGAGGGATCCGACACCCCGCTGTGCGCGGGCTCTCGACCGGGTCAGCCGAAGGAGCGCTCTATCTGGGCCAGCTTGGCCTCCAGGGAGTCCAGGCGCGGGCTCGCGCTCGAGGACCCGGAGGACGAGGATTCGCCGACCCCGGCGCCGACCGGCTGCTCGCGACCGGCCCGACCGTCGCTCACCTCCAGGGTGGCCTGCTCCCCGCCCTGACCGGCCTCCAGTGCCATCTGGCGTCCCCGGCCCGGCAGCATCCGGTGGTGTCCCAGGGCCCGCAGCCGGGCCCGCTCCAACTTCCGCTCCTCACGGGCCCGGAGCTTGGCGGCCTCCTTCTTCTGCCGCTCGTCGCGCACCTCGTCGACCGCCTCGTCGAGCGTCCGCACGCCCTCCAGCAGCATCAGCGACCAGGCGGCGAAGGTCTCGCGCGGAGCCCGCAGCCAGCGCACGAAGCGGATCTGCGGCAGCGGGCGCGGGACCAGGCCCTGTTCGCGCAGGGCGGCCTTGCGGGTCTGCTTCAGCGCGCGGTCGAAGAGGATGGCCGCGGCCAGCGACATGCCGGCGAAGAAGTGCGGGGCACCGGCGTGCTCCTCACCGCGCGGCGCGTGCACCCAGTTGAACCAGGCGGCGGCGCCCGCGAACAGCCACACCAGCATCCGGGAGGCGATCGAGGCGTCGCCCTGGCTGGCCTCCCGCACGGCGATCACGGCGCAGAACATGGCCGCGCCGTCCAGGCCGAACGGGACCAGGTACTCCCAGCCGCCGGAGAGGTTCAGGTTCTGCCGGCCGAAGCCGACCAGGCCGTGGAAGGAGAGCGCGGCGGCCACGCCGGCGCAGCAGAACAGCAGGGTGTACGAGGCGGTGGCGTACAGGCGCTCCTTGCGGCGCCTGCGCTCCTCCATGCGCTCCCAGGAGTCCTCGGCGGCGGCGTCGGCGGCGGGGGACTTGCGCCCCCGGGCGAGCAGGGCCACGGCCACCAGGAACCCGCACAGGAGTACGGCCGCCGCCAGGACCCAGTTGAACTGTATATCGGTCAATGTCATACGGGTGTCCCTTTATCCGGCCGGTATCGGTGGTGCCGTGGGTGTGGCTTCGCGCGGCGTCATCGCCGAACCCCCGGCTCCGTCACGGGATTCACCGCGGGGTTCCGCGAAGGAATGGTGTGCACCGGATATTAAGGGATCCGGAAGTCCCGCTGCTACCGGATCCCGGAGAGACGTTCGACGCGCTCGGTGTCACAGGTGCGCGGACAGGTCACACACGTGTCCTCGGGACGAATCGTGTAGAAGAGGCAGCAACTGATGCGGTCCCGGGTGGTGTACCGCCGTCCCCGATCGTCCGTCAGTTCGCGGAAGCCGGCGCCGCCGGTGTACGGGGCGGTGGAGCCGGGGAGCAGCAGCTCGGCCTCCCGCCGGGCGCGCTCCTCCTCGCCGAACAGGCCGCCCAGGTAGGTCAGACTCTCGGTCAACTCGTCGGAGGCCATCCCCCACAGGGCGCGTTCCCGCCGGCGTATCAGGGGGCCGAAGGTCGCCAACAGCGGCGTGAAGTGCTCGGCTGCCGTCGCGCGCAGCGCGGCGCGCAACGCCTCCTCGTCCCGCGCCGGCCGCGCGCCGGGCAGGTCGGCGGCGGGGTCGCCCGCCAGGCAGTGGAACTCCCGGACCCGCACGGTGAGGCCGGTGTCGTCGAGCAGAAGGTCGGTGGGGGAGAGGATCGGCACCCGCCGCAGCAGGAACCACGGGACCGTGCACACGGCCGCGGCGGACCACATCAGTCGGTGCAGGGCGAAGCCGGCGACCACGTCGGGCCGAGCCGGTGCGCCGTAGTCCCGTTCGACCCGTTCCGCCTCCCGGGCGAGGAAGAGGTCCAGCGCCTCGCCGCCCGCCGCGAGGTCCGCCGGGCTCCACCGGTCGCCGGTGCGGGGCCCCGGCGCGGGGTTCCCCTCCCGGACGCGGAAGGTGGGCAGCACCTCACCCATGCGCTCCCAGGCCGGGGCCAGGGGAGAGACGGGAGTGAGCGCGGAGAGCATACGAGGTCACCTGTGCAGGGTCGCCGGGGCAGGTAAGCCTTACCTTAGCTCACGTCGTCGGGGGTTTGATCCCGCGACATCCTTGCCTACAGTGCACGGGTCGTGTTGATTCGGGGGCAGGAGGGGACAGGAGCGGACGGATGGAGCACTCCCGAACGGATTCGGCCGTACGAGCGGCGGTCCCCGGCCCCCGTCC
>NZ_VKHT01000442.1 GCF_014141535.1 Streptomyces alkaliphilus
GTGGGGGCTCGCGGGCCGGCGCGGGGAACAGCGGCGCGGGGAACAGCGGCGCGGGAAGTGTGCCGGCGCCCTCACCGGAGCCCGATGCCGGGACCGGGACGGTGGATCGCGAGGGGGCGGACCGCGCTCCCGTCGACGGGCCGGGTGAGGGCGCCGACACCGGGGAGCCGGACACCCCGGGCACCCCGGGCCCCTCGGCGGAGGGCGAGCGGCCCCCGCGGGGCTGACCCGCGGCCGTCATCCGACCGCCGGCCCGTCCCCATGGGGGCGGCCCCGGTGCCCCGACCGGCGGTCGGGGCACCGGGGCCGGGGGCCCGGCCGGTTCGGACGGTCTCAGAAGGTGTGGACGGCGCCGGGCCGGGCCGCCTCGACCGGTCCGTCGAACACCGCCCGGGCGTCCCGGAGGTTGACCTCGGTGTCCGTCCAGGGCGGGATGTGGGTGAGCACGAGCCGACGGACGCCGGCGGCCCGGGCGCTCTCCCCCGCCTCGCGGCCGGTCATGTGGATGTCCGGGAGGTTCTCCTTGCCGTCGGTGAAGGCGGCCTCGCACAGGAACAGATCGGCGTCGCGGGCCAGGTCCTCCACCTCCCGACAGGGGCCGGTGTCGCCGGAGTAGGTGAGGACGCGCCCCTCGTGCTCCACCCGGAAGCCGTATGCCTCGACCGGGTGGCGGACCCGGGAGACGTCGATGGCCAGCGGGCCCAGCTTCAGGGACTCGCCGTGGTGGAGGGTGCGGAAGTCGAAGACCTCGCTCATCGACTTCTCGGTGGGGGTGTCCTCGTAGGCGGTGTTGAGTCGGTGCTCGGTGCCGGCCGGCCCGTACACCGGGATGGGGGCGCAGCGACCGCCCTCGTGCCGGTAGTAGCGGGCCACGAAGTAGCCGCACATGTCGATGAAATGGTCGGGGTGCAGGTGGCTGAGGACGATCGCGTCGATGTCGTACAGTCCGGTGTACTTCTGCAGTTCGCCGAGGGCGCCGTTGCCCAGATCCAGCAGCAGACGGTAGCCCTCGGCCTCGATGAGGTAGCAGGAGCAAGCCGAGTCCGCGGACGGGAACGATCCCGAGCAGCCGACAACGGTGAGCTTCATGGGCCTGGGGACCTCCGTGGTGGGGTCCAACGACTGTACGGCTGTGGTGGGCCGGACGGGCGGCACGAAGGGGGCGGTGTGGGCGGAATCACCAGCCCGGGGAGGGTGTTCGCCACCCGGCCGCCCCCCATCCCCCCGGCGGGGGAACGGTGTTCGACGGCGGGTTCGCATCGGCCGCCGGGGGGAGGTCGACCGGTGGGGCGGAACAACCGGCGGCTCAGCGTCGGGCCGTGGTTTGCAGGTGGATCGCCTGCAGCAGCCCCACCGCGATCCACACCGCGAACATCGAGGAACCGCCGTAGGACAGGAACGGCAGCGGCAGGCCGGTGACCGGCATGATCCCCAGGGACATCCCGATGTTCTCGAAGGTCTGGAAGGCGAGCCACCCGGCGATCCCGGCGGCCAGGACCGTCCCGTACAGGTCGGGGCAGTCCCGGGCGATGCGCAGGGCCCGCCACATCACCACCCCCAGCAGGAGGATGATCGTGGCGCCGCCGACGAAGCCGAGCTCCTCCCCCGCGACGGTGAAGATGAAGTCGGTGTGCTGCTCGGGCACGAATTGTCCGATCGTCTGACTGCCCTGGAAGAGCCCCATGCCGGTGAGCCCGCCGGCCCCGATCGCGATGCGCGCCTGGTGGGTGTTGTACCCCACCCCGGCGGGGTCGAGTTCGGGGTTGGCGAAGGCCGCGACCCGGTTGATCTGGTACTCGTCGAGCACCCCGAGCTGCCAGACCGCCACCGCCCCGGCGACGCCCGCCGCGATGAGCCCGAGAATCCACACCCGGTGCGCGCCGGCGGCGGTGAGCAGCGCCAGGGCGATGGCGATCAGGCCGAGGGTCTGGCCGAGGTCCGGGGTCAGCAGCACCAGCACCGCCGGCAGAGCCACCAGGACGAGCACGGCGACCACGGTGACGGCGTCCGGTGGGCACTGCTCACCGGGTCGACGACGGCTCGCCGCCTCGGCCCGGGAGGCCACCAGTGCCGCGGCGGCGAGGATGACGGCGACCTTGACCAGTTCGGAGGGTTGGAAGGCGAAGCCCCCGCCGATCTCGATCCAGCGCCGGGCGCCGTTGACCGTGCTGCCCAACGGGGTGAGGACCAGGGCGGTGAGCACGACGGAGACGCCGTAGAGCACCGGCGCCACGTCCCGCAGACGGCGGTGGCCGATCCGCACCACGAAGGCGGCCAACACCAGACCGATGAGGATGTTCAGACAGTGCCGGAGCAGGAAGTGGTACGGGTCCCCGCCGGTGAGGTGATCCCGGCCACGGGTGGCGGAGAAGACCAGGACGGTGCCCAACGCGGTCAGGGCGAGGGAGGCCAGCAGCAGCGAGTGGTCCAGCCGGCGCAGCGGTCCGTCCCGGGCGAGGAGGGCGCGCAGCGGGCGCCGACGGTCCGGCCGGCCGCCGAGCAGCGGGGGCGGACCGGCGTCCGTGGTCTCCCGACAGTACGTGCTCACCGTGCTCACCGGCCGCTCCCGCGTTCGCTGCCCGCTGGTCCTTCCCGGGGCGACGGGCCACCGGTTCCCACCGGGTGGCGGGTCGGGGGCCGGGCCGCCCGGTGGTGACTGTACGCGCGGGCGGGACGGCGTTCGGTGATCCCGCGCCCGGCGCCCGGCGGGTCCCCCGGAAGGGTGCAACCTTCGGGCACCGATCCCGGCCCCGGACACGCGTCGGGGTCCGATCCGGACGGATCGGACCCCGACGGGCGAGGGCTCAGGCCCAGAGCTGACCGTGCAGGAGTTCCACCGCCGCCTCGGTGGACTCGGCGGTGTAGACGCCGGTGGAGAGGTACTTCCATCCTCCGTCGGCGACCACGAAGACGATGTCGGCGGGGACCCCGGCGCGCACCGCCTTGCGGCCGACCCCGATCGCCGCGTGCAGCACGGCGCCCGTGGAGATGCCCGCGAAGATGCCCTCCTGCGAGAGGAGTTCGCGGGTGCGGGCGACGGCGTCGGCGGAGCCGACGGAGAACCGGGTGGTGAGGATCTCCGCGTCGTACAACTCGGGGACGAACCCCTCGTCGAGGTTGCGCAGGCCGTACACCAGGTCGTCGTAGCGCGGTTCGGCGGCGACGATCGCCACGTCCGGCTTGTGCTCGCGCAGGTAGCGGCCGACGCCCATCAGCGTGCCGGTGGTGCCCAGTCCGGCGACGAAGTGGGTGACGGACGGCAGGTCGGCGAGGATCTCCGGTCCGGTGCCGCTGTAGTGGGCCCCGGCGTTGTCGGGGTTGCCGTACTGGTAGAGCATCACCCAGTCGGGGTGCTCGGCGGCCAGTTCCTTGGCGAGCCGCACGGCGGTGTTGGAGCCGCCCGCCGCCGGCGAGGAGATGATCTCCGCGCCCCACATCGACAGCAGCTCGCGACGCTCGCGGGAGGTGTTCTCCGGCATGACGCAGACGATGCGGTAGCCCTTGAGGCGGGCCGCCATCGCCAGCGAGATGCCGGTGTTCCCGGAGGTCGGCTCGAGGATGGTGCACCCCGGGGTGAGCCGCCCCTCCTTCTCCGCCTGCTCGATCATGTGCAGGGCGGGACGGTCCTTGATCGACCCGGTGGGATTGCGGTCCTCCAGCTTGGCCCAGATCCGCACGTCCTGTGAGGGGGACAGGCGCGGGAGGCGGACCAGCGGGGTGTTGCCGACCGCCGCGAGGGGGGAGTCGAAGCGCATCAGCGCATGCCCCCGGCGACGGCCGGCAGGATCGTCACGCTGTCGCCGTCGGCCACCTTCGTGTTGATGCCGTCGAGGAAGCGCACGTCCTCGTCGTTGAGGTAGACGTTCACGAAGCGGCGCAGTTCGTCCTTCTCCACCAGCCGCTCCCGGATGCCCGGGTGGTTGGCGTCCAGGTCCGCGAACAGCTCGGAGAGGGTGGAGCCGGAGCCGGTGACGGCCTTCGCGCCGTCGGTGTAGGTGCGCAGGATGGTCGGGATGCGGACCTCGATGGCCATGATGGTCGAACTCCAGGGGTGAGGGGGCGGGGTACCCGGTTGGGCTGTGCGGTGCGATGCCGTTCGGGACTGTTCGTGCCGAGCGGCGTCGGGGATCGACGGGGGTC
>NZ_VKHT01000443.1 GCF_014141535.1 Streptomyces alkaliphilus
CTCCCACCACCGCCCGCCCTGAGGGCTCCGACCGGGAGCTGGCCGATCTGGAGGCGGGCCTCGACGCCCTGGAGACCCGAACCACGCCGGACGCGCCCCGGTGGGGCCGGCTGGTGCGCACGAAGATGGTGCCGCCCCTGGTGGCGGTCGCCTTGGTCCTGACGGTGTGGCAACTCGCCCATCTCTCCGGGATCAAGCCCGATTACGTGCTTCCCGGCCCGTGGGACGTGTGGAACGAGGTCGACACGATGTGGCGACGGGGCACCCTGTTCGACTTCGTGTGGACGAGCGTCTCCCGAGGTCTCCTCGGCTTCGCCGTCGCCATCGCCATCGGCACCCCGCTGGGTCTGCTCATCGCACGGTTCGCCGTGGTACGGGCCGCGATCGGCCCCATCGTGACCGGGCTGCAGTCGCTCCCCTCCATCGCGTGGGTCCCGGCGGCGATCATCTGGTTCGGGCTGAGCAACGGCACCATCTACGCCGTGATCCTGCTGGGTGCGGTGCCCTCGATCGCCAACGGCATCGTGGCCGGGGTGGACCAGATACCGCCGATTCACCTGAAGGTGGGGCGGGTGCTGGGTGCCCGCGGTTTCACCGCCGTGCGCCACATCCTGCTGCCCGCCGCCCTCCCCGGCTATGTCGCGGGCCTCAAGCAGGGGTGGGCCTTCGCCTGGCGCTCGCTGATGGCGGCCGAACTCATCGTCCACTCCCCCGACCTGGGCACCGGTCTGGGGCAACTCATGGAGAACTACCGGACGCTGTCCAACATGTCGGGGGTGCTGGCCTCGATCATCCTCATCCTGCTGGTGGGCATCGCCATCGATCTTCTCCTGTTCTCCCCGGTGGAACGCCGCATCCTGCGCAATCGGGGTCTGCTCACGCGCGCCGAGGGGTGACGTGCCCCCGGCCCCGGGCCCGGGCGGCGGGCGCCGGAGGAGGGGAGGGGAAGAGGGGCCGTCGCAACGTTCTCGCGGGCGGGCCATGGCGGCCGCCCACCGTTCGTCGCTCCCCCCACGGGCAGGACAGCCGGGTTCCGGGCCCCGTGGGCTCAGCGGTCGGGTTCCCGCTGGAGGTACAGGGCGCGTTCGCCGGAATCGGGGTCGATGTCGGTGAAGCCGTGCCGGGTGTAGAAGCGCCGGGCGTCCGTGTCACCCTCGTCGACGTTGATCTCGACCAGGGAGACGCCCTCCTCGACCGCGTCGGCGAGCAGACGCCTCATCAGGGCTCCGCCGATGCCGCGCCCGCGCAGGTGGGGCGCCACGTAGAACTCGTCGAGGAGGGCGACCGGTCCGCGGTACCAGACGTTCGGCCGCCGGGTGACCAGGGCGACACCGACCGCCGGGTCACCCGCGAGGAGCGCGGTGGTGACGGGTTCGGCGAGCAGTCGCTCCAGGCGGGCGGCGAGGACATCCACGCCGGGGGTGGGCGTGGCGAACTCCGTGTTGAAGTCGTGCAACAGCCGGGCGACCACCGGGGCGTCCCCCGGACCGGCCGACCGCACGGCGGGTGCGTCAGGGACCATGCCCTCACCCTACGTCCGTCCCGCCCCCCGGCGGAGCGACCATGCCCCGAGGAGCTCACCAGAATGGTGGTACATTCGTACATGTACGAATGTACACAAGGAGAGGCATGGGATCGACGGAGCAGGCGGAACACCGGGGGCGGCCGGCGCATCGGCGTGCACGGGACCCCGAGGGGCGGCGGGCGGCCATCGTGGAGGCCGCGGTGGCGGTCATCGCCGACCACGGCATCGGGGGGACCACCCATCGCCTCATCGCCACGCGCGCCGGTGTCCCCCTCGGGTCCACCACCTACTATTTCCCCTCCCTCGGCGATCTGGTGGACGCGGCCCTGGCGAGGGTGGCCGACGAGTGCCGGAGCACCCTGGCCGGGTGGGGGGAGGCATTGGCCGCGGCGCCCGACACCCCCGGGCCGGTGATCGCCGGAGCCGCCGCGGGGTACCTGGAGAACCGGGACCGGGCGATCGTCGAGTACGACCTCTACCTCGCGGCCGCCCGGGACGAGCGGCTGCGGCCGTTGGTGGACGCGTGGGTCGGGGAGATGACCCGGGTGGTGGCGACGGTCTGCGACGCGCGGACGGCCGGGGCTGTCACCGCCCTGGTGGACGGGGCACTGATCCAGGCGCTGGTGACCGGTCGTCCCCTGGACGGCGATCTGCTCGCCCGGAGCGTCGAGAGCCTCATCACCGGTTCCGACTCCGGCGGAAACCTGCGGAAGGACGCCCCGGAATCCTCCCGGGGCGGAACACACACACGGGAGCGGAAGCAGTGGAGATCGGCGGACTGATCGGGGTCTTCCTCGGCGGGGCACTCCCCTGGCTGGAGGCGATCATCGTCATCCCGGCGGGGATCGTCGCGGGCCTCAACCCGATCGCGGTGACCGTGGCCGGTCTGACCGGGAACCTGCTGACGGTCGCCCTGACCGCCTACTACGGCGAGCGGCTGCGCCACTGGTGGTTGGATCGGCGGGCCCGGAGGGCCGCCCGGGCACCGGTCGATACGGCGGGGACGGCGCCCCCGGCACCGGTGTCCGAGCGGGCCGCGGCTCGTCGGGAACGCATCCGCCGCATCCTCAATCGATGGGGCATGCCGGGGCTGGCCGTCCTGGGGCCCCTGGGCATCGGTACCCAACTCTCGGCGGCGGTCGCGGTCTCGATGGGCGTCACCGCCCGACGGGCCACGGTCTGGGTGGGGACGGCGACCCTGGCCTGGGGGGCGCTCGCGGCGGGGCTGGCGATCGCCGGCATGGACCTGTTCGTCTCCTGACCTCCGGAAACCGCCCGACGGCCGGCCCCGTCGCCCGTCGAGGGCGGCGGTAACGGGGACGCCGCGCGCGCTCGTCCGCTCAGCGGCGCGGAGCGGGTCCGTTCTCCAGGTACTCGACCAGGGCCGTGCCCGGGCGGAAGACCGCTCCGTGGCCATCGGTGTCGAAGGTGCCGAAGCCCAGCACCGTGACGGCCTCACCGGAGCGAATGACCTCGGCGATGGCACCGGGGCGCTCGAGCGTCCCGAAGAGCGCGTCGATGACCTGTCCCGCCTGCTCGACCGAGAGTTCGGCCCCCGCGTCGGCGGCCTTGTGAAGAGTGCGTTCGGCCAGTTCGGTCCTGTCCATGTCCCGTCCCGTCCATCCTTCGTCGGTGCCTGTTTCGCCGTCCGGGTCCGGCGGACCGGACCCGGACGGCCATCGTGGCACCGGTCGGGATCCTCCGCCCCTTCCGCCGGTCCGTCCCGGCGAACGGGCCGGCGGGGTCAGGGCCGGGGATGGAGCGCGGCGAAACGGTGGAGGGACTCCGTGAAAGCCGTGAGGAAGTCCTCGCGGACCGCCTCCGGTACACGGTCCAGGGAGAGATGGGGGTTGAGGTCCTCCAGTTCGACCAGCAGGAGCCCCCCGTCCCGGGTCCGGCAGGCGTCGATCCGCTGGATACCGTGGTCGAGCGTGTTCCATTCGACGAACCGTCGGGCGAATTCCAGATCGGCCCCGGTCGGCTCGTAGGGACTCAGCTCCCACCGACGCCCGGGGTCGGGGGTGTACAGGGCGTAACGGAATACGCCGTCCATGTACAGGAAGGACACCTCGTACCGGAAGTCCACCAGTGGTTGGATCAGCAGTCCCTCTCCCGGGGTGGCGGGGAGTTCCGCGAGTTCCGAGGAGTCGAGGATCCGCAGACCGATGGAATCCGCGCCCACCTCGGGTTTGACGACGTACCGGTCGGCCGCCGGCAGCAGGCCCACCTCCCCCGGTCGGCCTACGGTGGGGATGACCGGGTACCCGGCCCGGGTCAGGAGCGGCAGGTAGCCCTTGCCCGCCATGTCCCCGCGACCGGTCAGCGGGTTGTACACCGGGACGCGGTGGGTCCGGACGTGTTCCCGGAACGCCTCGTACGCCTCCCGGTAGTGGATCACCGGGCCGCTGTTGCGGACCACGACGAGGTCGAAGGCGTCCATCAGGGCGACCGCGTCCCGCGGATGGCACAGGGCGATGTCGAAGTCCTCGCGCAGGCGGGAGGTGAGCAGGATGTCCTCGTCGCCGTACCGGCGTCCGCGCGCCGGATAGGCGAGGTCGGTGACGAACAGGACCTTGGGGCGGCGGGCGGTCATCTCGCGTTCTCCGGGG
>NZ_VKHT01000444.1 GCF_014141535.1 Streptomyces alkaliphilus
CGGTAACACCGGTTACAACCACCCCCACACCGCTCCCCACCTGCGGCGACGAAGTAACCGGGGTCGGGGCCGGTAACCGATACGCACCGGTCACAGCCGATGCCCCGTAACCCGAGCCGTATCGGTTACACCCACCTTCCGGTTACTCCGGAAACCCCCTCCCACCTGCGGTGTAACCGAAGCAACCGATGTAACCGACTTCTCCGGCCGAAGGAGTGCCCCACCGTGGCCCGCACCGAGATGCTCAAGCTCCCCGATGTGCTCGCCGAGATCGGCATGAGCCGCGCCGCCTTCTACCGCATGAGGGCCCGGGGGAAGGCTCCCAAGCTCATCAAGCTGCCCAACGGTCAGCTCCGCTGTCGCCGTCACGACCTCGATCAGTGGTTGGAAAGCCACGAGCAGACCGCAGCCGCCTGACCACACCGCACCACCGAGGGGCCCGTCCGTACCGACGGGCCCCTCATCCATGAGGAGACCTGATGCCGCTCACGTACGACGTGAGGATCTACGCGATCGAAACGCGGAAGGACCGACGCAAGGCGTTCCGTCTGCACTGGTTCGTCGGTGAACGCAAGTACTCCAAGAGCTACATGCTGCGGGCCCAGGCCGACGGCCGCAGGTCCGAGCTGATGTCGGCGGTTCGGCGGGGAGAACAGTTCGACACCGAGACCGGTCTGCCGGCCTCCGAGATCCGGGCGCTCCGGGGAGCAATCACCTGGTACGAGCACACGCGGTTCTACATCGAGCGCAAATGGCCCGCGGCTCCGGCCAAGTCCCGCAAGAACTACGCAGATGCCCTGGCCACCATCACTCCCGCACTCGTCACCACCACGGTTGGGCGTCCGGAGCCGAAGGTGTTGCGGCGTGCCCTGTACGGCTGGGCGTACAACCTCCTGCGTTGGGAGCAGGAGCCGCCGGGGGAAGTGGCCGAGGCACTGCGCTGGATCGCCACGCACTCCCTGCCCGTTTCCGCGATGGAGGACGCGAGGAACATGCGACTCGCCCTGGACGCGCTCGCCCTGAAGTTGGACGGGACTCCGGCGGCCCCGAAGACGGCTCAGCGCAAGCGTGCCTGCCTCAGCGAGGTACTGGGGCTCGCGGTCGAGGAGCAGTACTTCTCCTCGACCATCAATCCCCTGACGACCATCAAGTGGTCCGCCCCCCGGTCGGTCGAGGAGGTGGACCCCGGAAGTGTCGCGAACCCGCGACAGGTCCGGGAACTGCTGCGCGGGGTTCGCGAGCAGGGAGCGCGAGGAGCCCATCTCGAAGCGTTCTTCGGGTGCCTGTACTTCGCGGCGATGCGGCCGGCGGAGGCGATGGCGTTGCGAGCGGACCAATGCCACCTGCCGGATCGCGGATGGGGGACGTTGACTCTCAGACAGGGGACCGTGCGCGCGGGCCGGGCCTGGACGAATGACGGGAGGGCCCACGAGACACGGCAGCTGAAAGCCCGGGCGGAGAAGGACTCACGGCCGGTTCCCATCCCTCCGCACTTCGTCACCCTGCTGCGGCGCCACCTCACGACGTACGGCACAGCACCCGATGGTCGACTGTTCCGGACGAACCGAAACGGTCTGTTGCAGGAGACCGGCTACGGGGAGGTCTGGGCGGCGGCCCGCGCCGCCGTGCTCTCCGAGACGGAGGCGGCCTCGATGCTCGCCCGGCGCCCGTATGACCTCCGCCATGCCGGCGTGTCGTTCTGGCTCAGCTCCGGAGTCGATCCCGCCGAGTGCGCGCGTCGTGCCGGCCACTCGATCGCGGTACTGCTCCGGGTCTACGCGAAGGTGGTGTCACACACCCGGGAGCGCGCCAACACACAGATCGAGAACGCGCTGGGCGAGTGGTTCGGATCCGGGGAACACCCGGGGAAGACGGACTGATCCAAGCCGGGATACGGGCGGTACCGGGTGAGACACCCCGCGCGGTCGACCGTCAACACCCGCACATGAAGAAACCCCCTCCGACCTGCGATTTCGCAAGGTTGGAGGGGGTTCCTCGTTCCGGTGGCGGCGCCAGGATTCGAACCTGGGAAGGCTGAGCCGGCAGATTTACAGTCTGCTCCCTTTGGCCACTCGGGCACACCGCCTCGGGATGTCGTCCTGCGGCGCGCTGCGGCGCCTCGGCGACGGGGTAAACCATACCCGATGGGTGGGGGTGGTTCGCCACTCGGTTCGCCTCGGGATGATCACCGGCGGGCGGGACTAGGCTGGCGCCCGGATACCCGTTCCCCCGAGTCACGCACGAGGAGCCAGACCATGGCCGACTCCAGTTTCGACATCGTCTCGAAGGTCGATCGGCAGGAAGTGGACAACGCCCTGAACCAGGCCGCCAAGGAGATCTCGCAGCGCTACGACTTCAAGGGCGTGGGGGCCTCCATCGACTGGTCCGGCGAGCGGATCGAGATCCGGGCCAACGCCGAGGAGCGCACCAAGGCGGTGCTGGACATCTTCCAGTCGAAGCTGATCAAGCGGGGCATCTCCCTCAAGGCGCTGGACGCCGGCGAGCCGCAGGCGTCGGGCAAGGAGTACAAGCTCTTCTGCACCGTCAAGGAGGGCATCTCCACCGACGACGCCAAGAAGGTCGCCAAGTTGATCCGCGACGAGGGCCCCAAGGGCGTCAAGGCCCAGGTGCAGGGCGACGAACTGCGCGTCAGCTCCAAGAGCCGGGACTCCCTGCAGGAGGTCCAGCGACTGGTTCGCGAGAAGGACTTCGACTTCGCGGTGCAGTTCGTCAACTACCGCTGAGGTGCGGCGGGGCCGGGGGCCCGGCTCCGCCGACCGGCACACCGGCGGTCCGATCACCGACTCGATCGACGGTCCGTTACGGGGGCACGTGGTCACACCACGCGCCCCCGTTCGGTTTTCCGATGCACCCGGTCCATCCCCCTCCTCCCCCGGTCATCCCCTCACCGTCGGGCGCGGGGTGCCGCCGAGGGCGAGGAGCGCGGCGACTCCGGCCACGGCGGCGAGGACCAGATGGAGGGTGGCGTAACCGCCCACCGTCCCGGCCAGGGCGATGGCGGCCACCGGTGCGAGCGCGGCGGCCACGGTGACCGGGGCGGCGAGGACGGCCGACTGCCGGCCGTAGTGGGCGGTCCCCCAGCGGTTGGCGGTGGCGGTGGCCTGCAGAAGGGTGAGGTTGCCCCGGATGACTCCCACCACCACCGCGAGGACCACCAACAGCGGAACCGGTCCGGGGAAGGCGCCGAGGGCGAGCGTGCCGACCGCTCCGAGCCCGAGCAACAGGACCGTTCGGGGGCCGACCCGCAGCCGGCGGGCCAGGGGCGCGTACAGGACCCGACCCAGCACCTGGCCGACACCGCTCAGGCCGAGGGCCCATGCCGCGACGGTCGCGGACGCGCCGCGTTCGACGAGGAGCGGCACGAGGGCGATCACCACGGCGGAGACGGTGAGTCCCTTCAGCGTGAAGGCCGCCTGAGCAGGAGGAAGGGACGACTGCGGAGCACCCTCCCCGGGGAGGTGGGCGAGGGTTCCCGCGGGCGGTCGGCAGGGGGCCAGGGGGCGCGCAGGGCGAGGGCGTGCGCGGGAATGGTGACCAGGGCGAGGATCACGGCGAGCACCAGGTAGGCGGTACGCGAGTCGTAACGCTCGGCGAGTACGGCGGTGAGCGGGGCGAAGACCGTCGAGGCCAGTCCCCCGGCGAGGGTGAGGACGGTGAGGGCACGCACCCGGGCCGGCCCCCACCACCGGGTGAGTGCGGCGAAGGCGGGTTGGTAGAAGGTGGCCGCCATGGCGACGCCGGCGAGCAGCCAGGCGGCGGCGAAGACCCGGGGGTTCGGGGCGAGGGCGAGGAGCAGCACGGCGACGGTGCCGAGCACGGAACCGGCGGTCATCACCGCCCGGGGCCCCCGCCGGTCGATGACGCCGGTACAGCGCCCCGACCGAACTGCCCTTCGACGGGGACCCCGACCGGTACCCGGGGCGGGACGAGGTCGTCGCCCATCTGCTGCGCGGCGCCGAACTCCTGGACGCGCCCCTCCGCCTCCGCACCCGGGTGCGGGAGATCCGCCCCCGCTCCGACGGTTTCGAGGTGATCGCCACAGACGGCGAACGGTGGGCGGCCCGGGCCGTCGTCACGGCCTCCGGCGCGTTCGGCAACCCCCACCGACC
>NZ_VKHT01000445.1 GCF_014141535.1 Streptomyces alkaliphilus
CCTACCCCCACAACCCCACCACCTGGACCGACCCCCTCGGACTCGCACCCCATGAAACAATAAGCACCGATGGGAAGCCTGAGAGGCTTTACCATTACACAAATGAAGCGGGGCACGACGGGATCATTTCCAGTCGAGAGCTGAGGCCCTCTCTGAAGGCAGACAACCCCAAGGATGCCCGCTATGGGGATGGTCAGTACCTGACGGATATAAAACCTGGGACAAAAACGCTCGGTCAGCTGTCAGCGGCTTTCTTGCGAGTTCCTTGGGCTGGACGTAAATTTACTCACTACATCGAAATCGACGTCAGGGGATTGGACGTGAGGGAGGGGAGGCCGGGAGTGTTCGTGATTCCTAATAGTGGGCCACTTGATCTAACTGGACGCATTCTTGGATCCGGGAGAAATTAGGAATGAGGTATGTCAAGGTTTCGTGGAGTCATGATTTTCCTGACGAGCCAGTTCTCTACCTAAGTGAACTCGGTGAAGATGGGTACGAGGTTCGTAAGGTGCAGGTATACAGGGATGGTCGATGTGAGTGGGCTGATGAAACTTTTGAAACCGCTACGGTTGGTCTTTCGGAAATTCCATTCCCGCCCCTGGTGGACATCTCAAGTCAGCCCGAATTTACAGCGGAATTGATTACCTCGGAAGAGTTCGAGCGTGCGTGGGAGGGTGCGCGTTTGAACTCCTGAAAGTTCTTCAGGGTCTGATGTTCGTGTAATTCCCGCTGTGGTATCCGTAAGTTCCGGTGAGGGAAGTAAAATTTTCTTGCCTTGGTGGCCTGGGGTTGAAAAGGGAGCCTTTCGTCCGGTGCTGCCGGCTCCTGTCACAGTGTCAAGGTGTAGGTTCGACCCGAGCGGTGGCGATGAAGGCGGTCCAGCTTGCGGGGGTGAAGGTGAGGACGGCGCCCCGGGGCTTTTTGGAGTCGCGGACCGGCACGGCGGAGGAGTGGCCGTCCATGACCTCCACGCAACTGCCGCCCTCAGGGCCGCTGTAGGACGACCTGCGCCACTTCCCGGGTATGGGAGCGGTTGGGGTGGCGAGGTCAGGCATGACGTTGATGTTCCTTCGCGGTCGCTCGCAGGAGGGCAAGGGACTCCTTCGACGGCAACGCGTCCCCCAACGCCTGATGGTAGGCGTTCTGCAACCGTTCGACCACGGTCGGGGAGTCATGCACCCTCCCCACCTGCAACCCCTCCGAGTAGGCGACGGGGGGCTGATCCTCGAACCACATCAGGGTCAACATGCCCTGCATCAGGGGATGGGCGCCCAGCTCATAGGGCAACACGTGGATCCGCACCCGTCCCTCTTCGCAGAGCCGGACGAGATGAGCGAGCTGGTCGGCCATCACGGCCGGTCCGCCGACCGGGCGGCGTAGAACCGCTTCGTCGAGGAGGGCCCACACCACCGGAAGAGGGCGGTGGGCGAGGACCTTCGCGCGTTCCAGCCGTGTGACGACGAGCCGGTCACACTCCTCATCGCTCAAGGGGGCGAAGCCGCTGCGGAGGATCGCGCGTGCGTACGCCTCCGTCTGGAGGATGCCGGGAACGCATGACAGGGCGAACTCGCGGATGACGGTGGCCTGCTGTTCGAGGTGACGGGCGGCCTCGAAGTAGTCGGCGACGGCCACGTCCTTCTGGGGCAGGAAGCTGGTGAGCACGTTCCCGGTGTCCAGGACTCGGTCCAGGCGGCGGGCGTCCTCGCGGGAGGGGATGCGCCGGCCCGCCTCGATGTGGGCGATGTGCGAGCGGGTCATGATCGCCGCGTCGGCCAACTCCTGTTGGGTCATGCCGGCCGCCGTGCGCTGTTCCCGCAGCCATTCCCCATAGGTGTTACTCATGGTCAACTCCCGCGTGACAGGTGGGACGTCACTCCGAACCCCCTGGTCAGCGTAGCCCGTCGCGTCTCACTGTGTGAGTGAATCGATACGGAGCGGAGTGCGGCCGGGGCCGGCTCCGTGACGACCCCGGCGCGGTCCGAGCCGCCGGGGTGGGACACCCGGACCGTGGAGTGACGCCGTGCGCCGACTCATCGCCCGCCTTCCCGAACCGCTGTCGCGGTTCCTCCGCCCGGCGTCCGGCCGTCACCGGGCACGTCCCGCCGGCCGTGAGCCCGATGCGCTGCGGCGCGGTGCGGCCCGGCACCGCCGAGCAGTGGGGTCCGTACCGGGGCCCACCCCGGGACTCGCGTCGGCGACCGCCCTCGGAGGGCGGCGGGCGGTTCGCGGCGGGGGAGCGAAGGCGTGAACGCCCCGGCGACCGGCGTCCCGTGCCCACCGACCCGGCCGGGACCGCCGGCCCGGGCGCCCCTCCCGACCCGGGACGCGGCCGGCCGCGTCTCCCGCCTGCTCCACCGGGTGGAGGACGTGCAGCTCGACGCGGCCCTCGTCCTGCTCGGCCACGCCGTCGACATGGTGGACGACCGCCGGGTCACCGACGACCAGTTGCGGTACCTGGTGAGGCGCATGGCGGAGGCGCTGCGCGAGGTGCACCGGGTCGCGGAGGCGCGCGGCGCCCGCCTCTCCGCGTTCCCGCCGGTCGGGGAGGGCGAGCCGGACGAGGCCGACCCCGCTGTTCCCTGAGCGCTCGGAACCGGAAGGGAACGTGCGGGGAGCCGGCCCCGGCCGGCGCCGCTCAGGAGGACGCGGCGCGGGCCAGGCGCTTGCGGCAGCGTTCGGCACGCTTCTCGATCGCCTCCCGCGCCGAGTTGCCGCCGCCGTCCAACGGGCCGTCGAGGGCCAGTTCGCAGACGGCGAGGGCGGCGGCGTCGTCCTTCCTGCGGCGTTCGTGGTGCATCGACAGCCGGTTGAGCAGCACGCCGTCCCGGGCGCCCCGGTCCACCGCCCACCGCCACAGTTCGGCGGCCTCGTCCTCCCGGCCGGCCTTCTCCCGGGCCTGGCCCACGTGCCGGGCCGCCCGGCCGAGCACGGTGCGTTCCCCGGCCTCGTGGATGAGGGGCAGGTACCGGGCCAACTCCTCCATGTCGGCGCGTTGTCCGGCCTCGGTGAAGTGGGAGACCAGGGCCGCCGCCGGGCTGCCCGTGACGCACCGACCGCCCGCCTCACAGGGGGCGCAGTCACCGCAGCCGGGCAGGCGGGCGATCGTGGCGGCGGGCTCGGGGAACAGCGCGAGCAACCGTTCGGGGGTCCGGCGTTCGGCGTCGGCCCGTGCCAGCCCCTCCATCGCGTACCGCAGGTCGTCGCGGTCCGGCGCGCCCCCGGCGAGGTGGAGGTCGATGGCCGTCCGCAGCGCCTCGTCGGCCACGGGGCCGTCAGTGGGGTCGGGGGAGCCGGCCTTCCGCACCCCGAATCGGGCCAGCAACCGACCCGCCTCCGGGCAGTCCTCGCGTTGCAGCGTCCCCAGCGCCTGCCGCCACACGGCGGTGCTCTCCGGCCACGCCTCCACCGTGCGGTGGGCGTCGCGGTGGCGCCGGGACAGGGCGGGGGCCTCCGCGTCGCACCGCAGCGACCTGCGGCGCGCCCGGCGCAGCACCCGGATGCCGGGAACGGTCAGGGTCGCGGGGTCGGCGTGCCCCTCCTCCTCCGCGCGGTCCAGCAGGTGCAGGAGCAGGGCGGCGGTGACCTCCGCGTCCGAGTCCGCCCGGTGGGCACGGTGCGGGATGCCCAGGGCCTTGGCGCAGGTGGCCAGGCGGTGGTTCCGCAGCCGGGGCATGAAGCGCTGGGCGAGGTCCAGGGTGTCGAGGACCCGGCCGGGTCGCCAGGGGACGCCGGCGCGTTCCAGTTCGGAGGTGAGGAAGAACAGGTCGAACCCGACGTTGTGGGCGGCGACGGTCTCGCCGTCCAGGTGCCGCAGGATCTCCGGCACGAGGGCGGGGAAGCGCGGGGCCCGGCGGGCGGTGGCGTTGTCGATGCCGTGGATGTGTATCGCCCCGGTGTCCCGCTGTGGGTCGCACAGGCTGCTCCAGCGGTCCACGACCCGCCCGCCGTCGACGGTCACCAGGGCGAGCGAGACGATCCGGTCGCCCTGCGCGGCGTTGAGCCCGGTGGTCTCGCAGTCCAGGACGACGTACCGGCGGTCGGCGGGACGGCGGTCGTCCTCGGCTCCGTGGCCCGCGCCGGCGGGGGTACCGGTCACCTCGGGGAGGGGCGGTCGGGCGGCCGGAGCG
>NZ_VKHT01000446.1 GCF_014141535.1 Streptomyces alkaliphilus
GTCCCCGCCTCCGCGACGACGAATTCCGGCCGCTCCCCCGCGGCGAAACGGGCCAACTGCCCCCGCAACAGACGATCCGCGCGCGGCCGGAAGGCCGAGGAGGCACCCCCCACGTGCGGGGAGATCAGCACCCCCGGTGCCCGCCACAGCGGGTGGTCGGCGGGCAGCGGCTCCGGATCGGTGACGTCCAACGCGGCCCGCAACCGTCCCGTCCCCACCTCGGCCAGCAGCGCGGAGGTGTCCACCACCGCCCCCCGGGCCACGTTCACCACCAGGGCGCCGTCGGGCAGTCGGGCCAGGAAGTCCCCGTCCACCAGTCCACGGGTGAGGTCGGTCAACGGGGTGCAGATCACCACGATCTCCGCCCGGGGCAGCAGGTCGTCGAGTTCGGCGACGGCGTGGACGGGGCCGCGCGGGGTGGTGCGCGCGGTCGTCGCCACCCGGATCACCCCGGCGGGCTCGAAGGGGGTCAGCCGGTCCTCCACCGCGCGTCCGATGCCGCCGTGACCGAGGATGAGCACCGTGCGGTCGGCCAGGGAGGGGCGAAGTGCGGGCTCCCAGGCTCCCCGGTCCCCGGCCCGCACGGCCTCGGGTATGCCGCGCTGGGCGGCGAGGATCAGCGCCAGGGCCAGTTCGGCGGTGCTGGTGTCGTGCAGACCGCCGGCGTTGCACAGCAGGGACCCGGCGGGCATCAGCCCGAGCCCCGGCACCATGTGCTCCCACCCGGCGGTGAGCGTCTGCGCCACCCGCAGTCGGGACATCCGCTCCAGCGGGCGCAGTGCGGTGCGCTGACCCTTCATGTAGGGCACGGCGTAGAAAACGCAGTCCGCGGGGTCGGCGGGGAACTCCTCCTCCCCGTTCCAGCGTCGATACACCAGCGAGGCCGGAAGGCCCTCGATCTCGTCGGGTGGGAAGGGAAGCCACACGTCACCGGAAGTCATGGCCACAGGCTAGTGGCGGGTGATCGGGGTGACCCGGGCGTGGCGGTGCCGACCTCCGGCCGGTCGCGTGCGCCGAACGGGCAGCGGCTACGTTGGTTCGCCACGGACACCGGCGGGCGCCGCCCGGCGCGGTGGGTCGCCGCGGCGGGTCGGGGTCGGTCGCGGAAGCGACCACCCGGCACCGCCGGGAACGGGGACACGGGCGGAAGGGAGCGGCACCGGGTGCGGTACCGGACGGTGGGTTCGGGGGCGCTGCGGGTCGGGGCCATAGGTCTCGGCTGCATGCCCATGAGCTGGGGGTACACCGCCTCCGAACGGAACGGTCGGGAGTCGCTGCGGGCCGTCCACGCGGCTCTGGACGAGGGCGCCACGCTGCTGGACACCGCCGACGTCTACGGCCCGTTCACCAACGAACTGCTGCTGGGGCGGGTGCTGTGCGAACGACGCGGCGACGTGTTCGTGGCCACGAAGGTGGGTCTGCTGGTGGGCGAGCACCACATGGTGGCCAACGGCCGCCCCGGCCACGTGCGCCGGGCCTGTGACGCCTCCCTGCGCCGGCTGCGGACGGACGTGATCGACCTGTACCAGTTGCACCGGCCCGACCCCGAGGTGCCGGTGGAGGAGACCTGGGGCGCGATGGCCGAGCTGGTGGCGGCCGGGAAGGTTCGCGCGCTGGGGGTGTGCGCCCCGGACCCGGCCCCTGTCGGGCGGCGCGGCGGAGGGTCGGGGACCCGGCCGTACGCCGGAACCCTGGAGGTGCTGCGACGGGTGCAACAGGTCTTCCCGGTGAGCACCGTGCAGGCCGAGTTCTCCCTGTGGTCGCCGGCGGCCGGGGAGACCCTGCTGCCGTGGTGCGAGGCGCGCGGCGTCGGACTGCTGGCCTCGATGCCGCTGGGCAGCGGTTTCCTGACCGGCACCCTCACGCCGGGCAGCGGTTTCGAACCGGACGACCCACGGGCCCACCACCCCCGCTTCACGGCCGAGATGATGGCGGCCAACCAGGTGCTGCCCGCCGGTCTGCGCCGGGTCGCCGGGCGGCATCCGGGTGCCACCGCCGCCGGGGTGGCGCTGGCCTGGTTGCTCACCAGGGGACGGCACGTGATCCCCATCCCGGGGACGAAGAAGGAGCGCTGGGCCCGGGAGAACTGTCGAGCCGCCGCGTTGGAGCTGAGCCGGGAGGACCTGGCCGAACTGGCGGAGCTGCCGGCGGCCCGGCAGTCCTGGAACTGACCCGGCGGGTGACCCGGCGGGGCGCCTCGCCACGGCGCCGGGTCCACCGACAGGGGGCCCGGATGTGGTGCCATGGAGGGACCGCCGAACGGGTGGGTCGCCGGGCCCCTCGCCGCGAACCCGTCCCGGACGGTGGACGAGGAGAACGACGACGGAACGGCCGGCGCCGGGCGTCCGGCCGTTCCGCCCCGGACGAGAGGCGTGTGCATGCGAGGCCACCGGCAGCGGACCCGGACCCGATCCCGCGCGACGACCGCGATCGCCGTCGTCGCCGCCCTGGCGGTGGGGGCGACCGGCTGCGGAGCGGATGACGGGACGGACGGGGGACGGACCCCCGACACCGGCACCGACGCCCCTGCGGACCCTCCCACCGGGGACGACACCGAGGGCGACGACGAGGGTGCGGCGGCCCCCGCGCGGGGCTCGGTGGAGGTGGCCGGCCCGGTCGCCGAGGAACTGGACTCGCCGTGGGGCCTGGTCAAGCTTCCCGACGGCGACCTGCTGGTCGGCTCCCGGGACGAGGCGACGATCCTGCGGGTGGACACCGCCGGGGGAACGGCGGAGGAGGTGGCGAGCGTGCCGGACGTGGCCGCCGACGGCGAGGGCGGCCTGCTGGGTCTGGCCCTCTCCCCCGACGAGGAGTGGTTGTACGCCTACCACACCGCCCCGGGGGACAACCGGATCATCCGGATGCCGCTGGAGGACGGCAACCCCGGTGAGCCGGAGGTCGTGTTCGACGGCATCCCCCGGGACGCGACCATCCACCACGGGGGCGGCCTGGCCTTCGGCCCCGACGACATGCTCTACGCCGCGACCGGCGATGCCAACGAACCGGACCTGGCGCAGGACCCCGACTCCCTGGCGGGCAAGATCCTGCGGCTCACCCCGGAGGGTGAGCCGGCCCCGGACAACCCGGAGGAGGGCTCCCCGGTCTGGTCCTCGGGCCACCGCAACGTGCAGGGCATGGCCTGGGACGACGAGGGCCGGATGTGGGCCACCGAGTTCGGCGCGAGCGACGTGGACGAGCTGAACCTCATCGAGGCGGGGGAGAACTACGGCTGGCCGATGTTCGAGGGCAGCGGCGGCGCCGACGAGGGGTACGTCGACCCCGAGGTGGAGTGGCCGGTCGCCGAGGCGTCCCCCAGCGGCCTGGCCTTCCACAACGGCGCGCTGTGGATGGCGACGCTGCGCGGCGAGCGGCTGTGGCGGATCCCGCTTGACGACACGGGCACCGTCGGGGAGCCCGAGGCGTTCCTCCAGGGGGAGTACGGCCGGCTGCGGAACGTCCTGGCGGTGCCGGACGCGGAGGACGAACTGCTCCTCGTCACCAACGAGACCGACACCAGGGGCACCCCCGAGGCCGGTGACGACCGCATCCTGAGGCTGCGGGTGGAGTGACCCGGGGCCCTCGCCGGCGATCCCCCGCCAGGCCCGTCGGCCCCGTGTCCCCGGCGGTCGCCTCCGGGGGGATCCCGTCGGCCCTTCGGGCGGCTCCGTCACCGGCCCCCGGCGGTTCCGGAGGCCGTGGCTCCGTCCCCGACCGGCGCCGCCGGATCCTTCCCCGGCCCGGCGCGTCCGTGGTCGGGGTCCGACCGTCCCGGACCACACCGGGCCCTCTCGCCCCTGTGGGGGTCACCCGACACGAAGCACGGAGCGATCCCTCCCGTCCGTGGCTTCCACCCGGGGGGGGAACGGCTCCCGTCCGGGGACAATGGGAGGACGGACAGGGAAGGGGTACGGCGATGAGCGACGAGATCCACGGCACCACGGCGTGGGAGGCCCTGGCCTTCCAGCGGGACGAGTACAAGGTCACCGAGAAGGAACACACGATCTTCCTGGAGGACGAGGGGGAGCGGGGGGTGGACCTGGACTCCGGACGGGTCGTGATCGGCGATCTCGCCCTGCCGCCCGCGATCCTGCCACCGGCCCCGCGGCTGGTGGACGAGCAGGGCCAC
>NZ_VKHT01000447.1 GCF_014141535.1 Streptomyces alkaliphilus
CGACCCCGCCCCGGGGACCCGAACGCGCCGGGTCCCGCCCACTCACGCCGCGAACCACCGCGCCACCGCGTAGGCCACCGGGGCCGACACGGTCAGCGGAAGCGCCACCCCGGCGGTGAAGTGCACGAACCGCGAGGGCCAGTCGTAGGACGCCACCCGCAGCCCCAACAGCGCGCACACCGCGCCGGCCGTCGCCGCGCCCGCCGCCGGGAGGCTCTCCACCGAGGAGATCACCCCCGCGCCCGGACCCGATCCCAGCACCGCGCCCAACGCGGCCGCCGCGAGCACCGCCACCACCGGACCCACCACCCGCACCGTCAACACCCCGCGCACCGGCGCGGCGATCGCCACGCCCGCGGCCACGGCCGTCACCGCGCCCGCGTGCACGGCCGTGGCCGCGAGCAGCCCGGCCGTCGAGATCGTCAGGAGGGTGGAGGCGGCGCCGGCGGTCAGCGCGTCCAGCCGCTCATCGGCCCCGCCCCGGTGCCGCAACCGGAGCACCAGCACCAGCAGGAACCACACGCCCAGCACTCCCAGCAGGGCGGGGACGGCGTACCGGGGGGCGACCAACAGCACCGCCGCGTCGGCCGCCAGGCCACCCGCGAAGGCCAGGGCGATGCCCTGCCGCGCCGGCCACATGCCGTTCAGACGGAACCAGCCGGCGGCCGTCACGACCTGGAGCACCACCAGGGCCGGCAACAGCGCCCACTGGCCCACCGGGGCGAGCACCGCCACCAGGGCGGCGAGCACGGCCGTCAGCACGGCGGGTTTCGGCCCGGGCGGGATGATCGGCGAACCGGTGCGGTGCGCGGAGGGAGCCGTCGCCCCGGCCGGGGCCGGGCCGGCCCCCACCCCGGCGGCGACCCCGGCGGTGGAGGGGGTGACGCCGCTCATCGGGCACCTCCCGCGAACGGCGGCAGCACCTCGACGGTGCTCCCGTCCCGCAGCGTGACCCCGGAGTGGTCCCCGGAGCCGACCTGCCGCCCGTCCACCAGGAACGAGCAGCGCTCCAGCACCAGGGCGAACTCCGGCCGGTCCGCGTGCCGCTCGCGCGCCGCGTCCAGGGCCTCCGCCAGTGTTCCCGCCCGCCAGGGCTCCTCGGCGGTACCGGCCGCGGCCTTCGCCGCCGCCCAGTACCGGATCGTGCCGGTCGCCATTCGGCCCACCCGTTCCTTCCGTACCGTTCCGTGGTGCCCCTCGGGCCCCGTCGCGACGCCGTCGTGCCGCCCCTCGGCCCGCCGTCCGTTCCGCGAACGCCCATCATCACCCCTTCGGGGGCCTCCACCGACCACGAGGGCGCCGCCGGCCGCCGGGACCACCCTCCCGCCGCGCCGGACCGGCCCCCGGGGATGGTTCCGGGAGGGAAGCCGGAGGGCCTCGCGGGCTCCCGCCGGAAACCCCCGGGCAACGAAAAGACCGGCGGAACATGCCCATCGGGTATCCGGAATGTGACACGAACCCTGCGCAGGGGCGACACCCCGGGCTATGCTCGATGCCCAGAAGGATCCGGGCACCGATGCCGTACCGGGTCCTTTCACGCTTTTCGGGCAGCGTGGCCCGGGGTGCGTCGGAGACGTCCGTTCCGAAGTCGTCCATCCTGCCGGGACCGAGGAAGGAACCACCCACCATGAGTTCCCTGCTGCTGTTGACCAACGCCCTCCAGCCCTCCTCCCAGGTCCTCCCGGCCCTGGAGCTCCTGCTCCACAACGTGCGTGTCGCCCCGGCCGAGGGCCCCGCGTTGGTGGACGCCCCCAGCGCCGACGTCATCCTCGTCGACGGCCGTCGCGACCTCCCCCAGGTCCGCTCCCTGTGCCAGCTCCTGCACTCCACCGGCCTCGGCTGCCCGCTGGTCCTCATCGTCACCGAGGGCGGTCTCGCCGCCGTCACCGCCGACTGGGGCGTGGACGACGTGGTGCTCGACACCGCCGGTCCCGCCGAGGTCGAGGCCCGGCTGCGGCTGGCCGTCGGTCGCCGCAGGATGGTCGCCGACGACAGCCCCATGGAGATCCGCAACGGCGACCTCTCCGTGGACGAGGCCACCTACAGCGCCAAGCTCAAGGGCCGCGTGCTCGACCTCACCTTCAAGGAGTTCGAGCTGCTGAAGTACCTCGCCCAGCACCCGGGCCGGGTCTTCACCCGCGCCCAGCTCCTCCAGGAGGTCTGGGGCTACGACTACTTCGGCGGCACCCGCACCGTGGACGTGCACGTGCGGCGGCTGCGCGCCAAGCTCGGCCCCGAGCACGAGTCGCTGATCGGCACCGTGCGCAACGTCGGCTACCGCTTCGTCGTCCCGGAGAAGAACGACGCCGCCCGCGAGCAGGCCCGGGCCGTGACCCGGGAGGCCGAGGAGGTCGTCAAGCAGGCCGCCCGCCGGGCCTGAGACGGCACCGGGGGCGTCGGGGCCCCGTGCGTACACTGTCGCCGTGGCCAAGGTGACGCGGGACGATGTGGCACGACTGGCGGGCACCTCCACCGCCGTCGTCAGTTATGTCATCAACAACGGACCGCGCCCGGTGGCCGCGGGGACCCGGGAACGGGTCCTGGCCGCGATCAAGGAGCTGGGGTACCGCCCCGACCGGGTCGCGCAGGCCATGGCCTCCCAGCGCACCGACCTCATAGGTCTCATCGTCCCCGACGCCCGGCAGCCCTTCTTCGCCGAACTCGCCCACGCCGTCGAGCAGGCGGCTGCCGAGGGCGGGAAGATGGTGCTGGTCGGCAACTCCGATTACCTCGACGAGCGCGAGGTGCACTACCTGCGGGCCTTCCTCGGGATGCGGGTCTCCGGCCTGATCCTCATCGGCCAGGGGCCGAGCGAGAACGCCGCCGCCGAGATCGAGGTCTGGGACGCCCGGGTGGTGCTGTTGCACGAGCGGCCCGAGGCGTTCGGGGACAACGAGGTCGCGGTCGTGCTCGACGACGTGGGCGGCGCCCGTGCCATGGTGGCCCACCTGCTGGACCACGGCCACCCCTACGTGGCCTGCCTCGGCGGCACCGAGTCCACCCCGACCGTCGGCGACCCGGTCACCGACCACGTGGAGGGGTGGCGGCAGGCGATGCGCGCCGCCGGCCGGTCCACCGAGGGACGGCTCTTCCACTCGCCGTTCAACCGGTACGACGCCTACCGGGTGGCGCTCGGGCTGCTGGCCGGCCCCGATCGCCCGCCCGCCATCTTCTGCGCCACCGACGACCAGGCGATCGGTGTCCTGCGGGCCGCCCGGGAGCTGCGCCTCGACGTGCCCGGCGAACTGGCCGTCGCCGGCTTCGACGACGTCAAGGAGGCGGGCCTGACCGATCCGCCGCTGACCACGGTCGGCTCCGACCGTCCGGCCATCGCCCGCGCGGCGGTGGCCCTGGCCACCGGCGAGGGCGAGGAGAACGGGTCGGGTCCCGCCGAGCGGGTCCGCAAGTTCCCCGTCGACCTGCGGATCCGCCGGTCCTGCGGCTGCCCCTGAGCCGTCGGGGGCCTCTTCGGCCGGACAGGACCCGGGGGCGCGGCAGCAGAAGAAACGCGCTCACTCGTTCGGGTGGATAAGAGTGCTGGTCTCTCCCGTCCCGCGGAAGGCATGCCGGGATGGTGACGATCCGAACCGAGGAGACCACCATGAGCGCACTCACCCCGGGCCGCCGGCGTGATTACGGCGACGGCTGGGAGGGCCTGCTCGCCCTGTGGGAGGACACGGACGCGCCCGAGGGTTGCCGGGTGGAGTTGGTCGAGGGGACCGTCACCGTGGCACCACCACCGTCGAAGAGCCACAACGCCATCGCCGAGGAGGTGCAGCGACAGCTCCACGGGCTGCCCCGGATCGGTACGGAATTCGGGATCCACCAGACCCTCGGACTGGCTCTCCCCATCCGGTCCGGGATCTTCGTCCCCGATCTCGCGGTGGTTCCCCGGGCGGCTGTGCGGGGGCCGGGCACCCACGTCGTGGCGGGGGAGGCGGCTCTCGGCGTCGAGGTGACGTCGAAGGGGAACGCCGGGCAGGATCGGGTGACGAAAGCCGCCGCCTACGCGCAGGAGGGGGCGCCCCTGTATCTGCTCGTGGACTGCTGGGCGACGGACACCCCGGGTCTCGTCCTGTACGGCGAACCGGAGGCAGGGGTGTACCGCACCCTGTGGT
>NZ_VKHT01000448.1 GCF_014141535.1 Streptomyces alkaliphilus
GAGGGGAGGGGCATGCCCGTCTGGAGGTGACGTTGCCGGGGCCCCGGGTCGAACGGGTGACGGTGTCGCCGGACCCGGACTGTCCCTGCGGAGCCGCCGACCCCCCGTTCCCGGCGTACCCGCAGCGGCCTTCCGAGGGAGGTGCCGCCTCTCCGGGCCGGCGGGACGGACCGGTCGGGAGGCCGGCGGGGTGACGGGCCGGGGCGGACCGGGTGAGGCAGCGGCCCGCGGCCGAGCCGTGGGGCGGGTCGGACGGGAGCGGCGCCGACCCGGAGCCCCGCTCCCTTGCGCGGACCCCGGGGCGGCCCCGGACCGCCGGCGCGGTTCGGGGCCGGGGATCCCGATGCCGGCCCGGCACCGGATGGGTGGAGCGCCGGGCCCCCGGGACGGGTCGGTGGAGTCGGGCCGGTGCCCCGGCCCGTGTCTCACATCAGGGCGCGGGCCAGCGCCCGACGGGCCCGGTGGGAGGCCCGCTCCGCCCGGCGGTGGAGCCGCCGCGAACGGCGCTCCATCCGGATCGACAGGGCCAACTGGTGGGCCCTGCGTTGGGATTCGGCCTCGCGCAGTCGCTCGCTCAACTGCGAGCGCGCCATGGCTTCGGGTAGGAGTTCCATCTCTCGGTTCCTGTTCGGTGCGGGACGCGGCTCGGCCGCGTCGATGAGGCGGCGTCCGCCGCGGAAGTGCTCGTTCATGTGCGTGCTCTGTTCGGGGCCGTGCGGTGCGGGGCGGCCGATCGTGCCGGTGAGGTTCATGCGACGACCGGGTTCTTGCGCGGACGCCCGCGGGGGCGCTTGCGGGGCACCACGACGCCCTGGACGAAGAGTTCGCCGCCCCAGACGCCCCAGGGCTCGCGACGCTCCTTCGCCCCGGCCAGGCATGCCTCCTTCAGCGGGCAGCCGGCGCACAGGGACTTCGCGTACTCGACGTCCTCGGGGGACTCGGCGAAGAAGACCTCCGGGTCGTAGGAGCGGCACGGGACTCGGGAGTCGAGTCGGTCGATGGCCTCGTCCAGCTCGTTGAGCGTGAACAGCGGGGTCACGGGGATCTCCGGATCGGATGGTGGGGTCAGGTCGGGCGATGAGGGAGCGGAGGGTGCGAGTCGCACGGTGGTGGTTCCTCGTCTCGTCGTCGATGTTCCGGCTGCGTTCGCCCCGGAGGCGTGACCTCCGGGACAAACGAAAGGGCCGCGGATCCCGGATGGGGTTCCGCGGCCCTGGAAGGCACCGACCTGATCTCGCCGATCAGGTTGGATCTTTCCCGGGATCGAGCCCGCGGAGGGCCCACATCCGAATGACGTGCTGGTTGAACCGCGTGGTCGCACGGAAGCCGGCGGCCTCGAGGCCGCGGATACGTGCTGCTGCCGGGACATACGCACCGCTCGGAACGGCCTCGGCCGCCATTACGGCCGGGTCGACGAATCCGAGTGCGCCGCTCGCGGACTTCCGGCCGCACGCCGACGGATCGACGGGGGCGGAGGACACACGGGTGGCGCCGAACGGGCGCGGCGCGCCGGGCAGGCGAACGAGAGCATCCTGGCGACGGACGGCTTTGGTCATCGAGAATGCCAACATCGGATTCGCCTCCTTTCGGCGCGTGCGGAGCCCTCGAGGGCTCGGACAGACATGACGCGGCTCACCGGGTTCCGGGGGAAGGCCCCCGACCCCGCGGCCGTGGAAGCACGCTATGCGCATCCCTCCACCGCGCGCAAACTATTTTTCGGCGGTCTTTCCCGGACCACCGGACTCCGCTTCCGACCGCTCCCCGAAGAGCTCGTCGAAGGCGTCGTCCGGCGTTCGCCCCGGTCCCTCCAGCGGCTCCGGACCGGGCTCGTCACCGGGGCCGGCCCACGGGTCGCCCGCTCCCCCGGCGCCCGTCCGGGGGTCGGTGACCCCGTCCTCCGACGCCTCCTCCCGTCCCGGTTCCGTGTCCGGATCCGCCGGCAGGCCGGCGCAGATCCGCAGCACCTGATCACCGAATTGGCGGAGCTTGTGCGGCCCCACCCCGGAGATGCCGGACAGCTCCCGCTCGTCCGAGGGCGAGGTCTCCGCGATCGCCATCAGGGTGACATCGGTGAAGACGGTGTACGCGGGGCGCCCGAGCTCCGTCGCGCGCTCCAGGCGCCATTCCCGCAGCCGTTCGTACATTCCCTCGTCCATCGTGGAGGGGCAGTCGGCGCACCGGCGCAGCTTCAGCTCCGCCGCCTCGGTGAGGGTGCGTCCGCACACCCGGCACGGGACGGGTCCGCGCTGCCGCCGCCGGGAACCGGGGCCCGCACCGCGCTCCACCCCCCCGGCCCTCGCGCCCGCCGAACCGGCGCGCGCCCCCGACCCGGGCCGCAGGCCGTCCAGGAAGCGGCTGGGGCGACGCCCGGCGCGCCCGCCCGGCGAGCGCGCGAGTGCCCAGGACAGCGAGAGCACCTTCCGTGCCCGGGTCACCCCCACGTACAGCAGCCGCCGCTCCTCCTCGATCTGCTCGGGGGTGCGGGCATAGGTGATCGGCAGCATCCCCTCGGTGAGACCGACGAGGAAGACGGCGTCCCACTCCAAGCCCTTGGCGGTGTGCAGGGAGGCCAGAGTGACCCCGTCCACGGTGGGGGCGTGCTGGGCCCGGGCCCGCTCGTCCACCTCCTCCACGAAGTCCCTCAGCGAAGCCCCCGGCCGGGCGGCCCCGAACTCCTCGGCCAACCGCACCAGGGCCCGCAGCGACTCCCAGCGGTCGCGGGCCGCCCCCGATCCGGTCGGGGGGTCCGGGGTCCATCCGGTGCCGCCGAGCACGGCCGCGACCCGCTCCCCCAGCCCCCGGTCCTCCAGGCCCTCCAGCGCGGTGTCGTTGCCCCCGGCGCGCGAGGCCCCGCGCAGCGCCAGGCCCGCCTGCCGGATCTCCGGCCGTTCGAAGAACCGCTCGGCGCCCTTGAGCTGGTAGGGCACACCCGCGTCGGCGAACGCCTGCTCGTAGATCTCGGACTGGGCGTTGATCCGGAACAACACGGCGATCTCCCCCGCCGGCGTCCCCGCATCGATGAGTTCGCGCACCCGGCGCGCGGTGGTCTCCGCCTCGGTCGGTTCGTCCGGGTGCTCGGTGAAGACGGGCTCCGGGCCGGGCGGACGCTGGGAGACCAGCTCCAGCCGGTGCTCGGCCGCCCGGCCGCGGGCCTGCCCGAGGAGGCCGTTGGCCAGGTGCACGACCTGGGGGGTGGAACGGTAGTCGCGCACCAGCTTGACGACCGTGGCCCCGGGGTGACGCAGCCGGAAGTTCAGCAGGTGGTCGGGGGTGGCGCCGGTGAAGGAGTAGATGGTCTGGCTCGCGTCCCCCACCACGCAGAGGTTGTCCCGGTCCCCCAGCCACAACTCCAGCAGACCCTGTTGCAACGGGCTGACGTCCTGGTACTCGTCCACCACGAAGTGCTGGTACTGGCGGCGGACGGTGTCGGCGATGTCCGGGCGGTCCTGCAGGATGCCGACGGTGAGCAGCAGGACGTCCTCGAAGTCGATCACCGACCGGTCCTGCTTGAGGCGCTCGTAGGCGGCGTAGATCCGGCTGGTCTCGGCGGGATCGCGCGGCGCCTCCCGGGAGGACTTGGCGACCGCGGCCGGATAGTCGTCGGGGGTGGTGCGGGTGACCTTGGCCCACTCGATCTCGGAGGTGACATCCCGCAGTTCGGCGCGTTCCAGCCGGATCCGGGAACGCGCGGCGGCCTCCGCCACCAACTGGACCTTCCGCTCCACCAGCCGGGGCGGCTCGCCCCCCACGGCCTTCGGCCAGAAGTACTGGAGCTGACGGAGCGCCGCCGAGTGGAAGGTGCGGGCCTGCACGCCCCCCGCGCCCAGGGCCCGGAGCCGGCCGCGCATCTCACCGGCGGCCCGGGCGGTGAAGGTGACCGCGAGAATGCCCGCCGGTTGCAGCACACCGGTGCGAACCCCGTAGGCGATGCGGTGGGTGATGGCGCGGGTTTTGCCGGTCCCGGCACCCGCGAGGACACAGACCGGACCGCGCAGGGTGGTGGCGACGGCCCGCTGCTCGGGATCCAGCCCCTCGAGCACCGCCTCCGGGTCGGCCGGGGGCGCGGCCCCCGGCGGCGGGAGCACCGGGGCTCCGGGGAGG
>NZ_VKHT01000449.1 GCF_014141535.1 Streptomyces alkaliphilus
CCCCCGCCCCCGCGCAGGATCACGACGTGATCGGCCAACTCACCCACCACATCGGCGTCGTGGCTGAGCAGGAGCACACCGATGTCCCGGTCGAGCACCGCACGCAACTCCTCCACCACCCGGCGGGTGGTCAGCGGGTCCTGTCCCGTGGTGGGTTCGTCCGCGATCAGTACCGGCGCCCCGGCGAGCAGGGCCTGGGCGAGCACCACCCGTTGTTGCTGTCCGCCGGACCGTTGTTGCTGTCCGCCGGAGAGTTGGTGGGGAAAGCGGCGTGCCACACGATCGGGGTCGGGGAGCCGGGCCGCGCGCAGCGCCTCGCGGACCCGAGCCACCCGCTCGGCGCGGGTTCCGCCGGTGAGCCGGGCGATGTCGTTCAGCAGCGCGCCGGAACGTCGGGCGGGGTTGAGCGCGGCGGCGGGGTTCTGGGGGATGTAGGCGGCACGGCCCTCGACCACGACGGTCCCCTCCACCCGGGCACCGGCCGGGTACTCCCCCAGCAACGCCAGGGCGGTGGTGCTCTTGCCACTGCCCGAGGGGCCCACCAGCGCGGTGCACCGGCCGGCGTGCACGGTCAGGGAGACCCCGTCCACCAGCACCCGATCACCCACCGCGACCCGCAGATCCTCCACCCGTGCCACGGTCCGGGTCATCGGGGTCCTCCCTTCCGAACGGCCCTGCGCGCCAACGCGGCGTCGAACAGGAGGTTGGTTCCGGTGGTGAGCGCCACGATGAGCAGCGCAGGAACCACCACGGCCCACGGTTGGATGAACAGGCCCGTGCGGTTGCGGTCCACCATGACCGCCCAGTCCGCGGCGTCGGGGGTGATCCCCACGCCGAGGAAGGCCGCGGTGGCCACCAGGTACAGCGCACCGGTCAGCCTGACCCCGGCGTCGGCGGTCAGCACGCGTGTGATGGAACGCCCGACATAACCGACCGCCATCCGCCACCAGCTCTCGCCCTGCATGCGCATCGCCTCCACCGCCGGCCGGGAGGCGGCGTCGGCCGCGCAGGCACGGACGATGCGCAGCGCGTCGGGGACGTTGATCAGGGCCACGATGAGCGCCAGGCCGGCCGGCCCCGGGGAGAAGAGGGTGGCGACGATGAGCAGCAACAACAGGGAGGGGATCGCCAACAGGACGTCCCAGGGACGCATCAGGCCCTCCTCCACCCACGGCCGGTGGGTGAGGGCGGCCGCCAGACCGATCGGCAGCGCGATCACATAGGCCAGCGCCGTGGCCACCAGAGCGGTCACCACCACCGAACGCCCGCCGAGCAGCACCTGCCGCCACACGTCGCGGCCGATGAAGTCGGTGCCCAACCAGTGACCGTCCCCGAGGGTGAAGGAGACCCCCCGCGGCCCCGGTTCGCCCACGAACCAGGGACCGAGGAGAGCCAGCAGGAGGGGCACCGCGATCAGCGCCCCGCCCAGCACCGCCTGCCCCCGGGAACGGCGGGCCGGCACCGGCCGGAGCTCGGGTGGGGATGTCTTCACGCGGCCACCTCCAGCCTCGGGGCGAAGCGGTGCGCCACCAGGTCGGCACCCAGGTTGAGCAGAACGGTCACGGTCCCGAAGAGCACGGCCAGGCCCTGGATGACGGGGATGTCCCGGGCGGCCACCGCGTCCATCAGGACGGTGCCCAGTCCGGGAACCACGAACAGGGTCTCCACCACGATGACCCCGCCCAGCAGCCAGTCGGCGGTGCGCGCCACCTGCTGAGCCGCCGGGGCGGCGGCGTGCGGCAGGGCGTGGGTCCAGCGGACACGGACGGCGGAGACGCCGTACCGGCGGGCCTGCGCCACGTGGCCGGAGGCCATGGCCTCGATCATGCCCGCCCGCACCAACCGACTGATCGAGCACACCGGCCGGGCCAGCAACACCATCACCGGGAGGACCAGCACGAGAGGGGTGACCAACGGGTCGGTCCCGTACCCGATGGCGGTGGGCGGAAGCCAACCGAGCCACAGCGCGAACACCACGGTCAGCAGCACACCGAGGGCGAACTCGGGCACCGCGTACAGGCCGAGGGTGGCGGTGCTGATCAATCGGTCGACCGGGCCGCCCTCGCGGCGGGCGGCGAGCACCCCGAGCCCGACCGCGAGGGGAACCAGGACCACCAGGGTGACGCCTGCCAGGAGCAGGGTC
This sequence comes from Streptomyces alkaliphilus, assembly GCF_014141535.1. Taxonomy (GTDB): domain Bacteria; phylum Actinomycetota; class Actinomycetes; order Streptomycetales; family Streptomycetaceae; genus Streptomyces; species Streptomyces alkaliphilus. The sequence goes on from NZ_VKHT01000449.1 coordinate 2,144, forward strand.
GGACCGAACCCGGCCGCCAGGTACTCGGTGACCGGGCGGCCGGTCACCAGGGAGACGCCGGGGTCGCCCCGCAGGAGGCCGCCCACCCACTCCACGAAACGCTCGCCCGCGGGGCGGTCCAACCCCATGAGCTCCCGCACCCGCTCGATGCGTTCGGGGTCGGGCTGGTCCCCGGCGAACGCGACGGCCGCGTCGCCGGGGAGCGCCTCGGTGAGCGCGAAGACCAGCAGCAGCAACCCGGCGATCTGCAGCACGCCCAGGAGCAGCCGGCGCCGCACCCACGCCCGGCGATCGCTCACGCCATCCACACCCGGTCGAAGCGGGCCCAGTCGAGGGTGTTGGCGGGGGCATCCTCGGAGACGCCGCGCACGTTCGGTGCGGTGGCCACGATCCAGTCGGCGAAGCCCCAGATCAGGAAGCCGCCCTCGGCGTGCAGGCGGCGCTGCATCCGCTCGTACAGCGCGGTCCGCTCGGTCTCGTCCCGGGTGGACTGGGCCTGCTGGTAGAGGTCGTCGAAGTCCTCGTGACGCCATTGGGTGGCGTTGGTGGGGGAATCGGTGAGCAGCCGCTGGGCGACGTGCGACTCGATGGGCATCGAACCGGAGCGGGTGGAGGACATGACACCGGAGTCCAGGGTGTCGCTCCAGTAGGTGTCGGCGTTGCCGATCCGCACCTCGACGGTCACCCCCGCCGCCGCGGCCTGCTCCCGGAAGATCTCCGCGGCCTCGACGAAGCCGGTGGCCACGGGCGAGGTGTCGAGGGTGACGGTCAGTCCGTCGCCGTACCCGGCCTCGCGCAGCAACTCGGTGGCGCGCTCGATGTCCCGTTCGCGCTGCGGGATGCCATCGGCGTAGTACAGGTACCCCTTGCCGAAGAGGTCGTTGCCGATCTCCCCCGCGCCGGAGAGGGCGCCGTCGATCAGTTCCCGCCGGTCCGGGATGAGGAAGAACGCCTCCCGCACGCGGGGGTCGTCGAAGGGGGCCCGGTCCGTCTTCAGGACGAACCCCTGCATGGCGCTGTTGGGCAGGCTCACGATCCGGACCCGGTCGCCGTCCCGGTGGGCGCGGGCGGTGGCGGGGTCGAGCTCGTGGGCGTACTCCACCTGCCCGCCGAGGAGGGCGTTGATCCGCGCCGACTCCTCGTCGGCCACGACGATCTCCAGCTCCTCCAGGTGGGGGGCGCCCTCCCAGTGGTCCTCGAAGCGTTCCACGAGCAGGGAGCGACCGGGGGTGAAGGAGACGAACCGGAAGGGTCCGGAGCCCACCGGTTCGGTGAAGTCGTCGGCACCGTCGGGGACGATGTACGCCCCGAAGGCGGCGAGGACGTTGGGGAACTCGGCGTAGGGGCGCTTGAGTCGGAACTCCACGGTCCGCTCGTCCACCGCGCGACTGTCCTCGAGGTCGATGGGTTCCAGGGAGGAGCGGGCGCGGAAGGCGGCGTCGGGATCGGCGATGCGCCGGTAGCTGTACAGCACGTCCTCGGCGGTGACGGGGGTTCCGTCGTGCCAGTGGGCCTCGCGGAGGGTGATGGTCCACAGGTCCAGCCCCTCGTTGCTCTCCCAACCCTCGGCGAGGCGGGGTTGGGGGGACATGTCGGAGCCGAAGTCGGCGAGCTTGTCGAAGAGCGTCTTGGCCCGGGCGGCGTCGGCGAAGAGATTGGTCAGGTGGGGGTCGAGGGTTTCGTTGGCCCCGCCCCCGGCGAAGGCGGCGCGCAGTCTGCCGCCGGGGCGGGGTTTCCCGTCGCCTTCTCCGTCGGCGGGCCGAGGGGTGTCGTTCGAGCCCCCGCAGCCGGGCAGCGCGAGGGCCGCGGCGGTCGCGCCGCCGACGGCGAGGACGGTTCGGCGCCCGGGTCGGGTGGAGCGGGGCGAGCCGGTGCCGGCGGGGAGGCCGCGCAGATCGTGGTTCATCTTCCTCGTTCTCTCTCGGGTTCTCTCTCGGGAGTGG
>NZ_VKHT01000045.1 GCF_014141535.1 Streptomyces alkaliphilus
GGCCGAGGTAGGGCAGGAAGCGCGGTGCGAGCACGGCCTCGTACAGGCGCCGGATCAGCTCCGCGTCCCCCTCGACACCGGCGACGAACACCGCGTCGGCGAGGTAGAAGCGCTCGGAGAGCGGCATCGACTTGCCCGAGTCGGCGTGGTGCGCGGTGTGGAAGTCCCGCATCCGCGAGCCGGGCTGGTCGATCCGTACGCCGAACCGCAGGGCCGTCAGGTCCGAGAAGTCCTCGTTCCGGGAGCGGCCCTCGGCCGCGGCGAGCAGTCCGAGCACTCCGCTTTTGGTGGGTGCGTTCTCCGTGCCGCGGCGGGTGAAACGGGCCGCCGAGCCCCAGGACTGGAGGGGCCCGGCCAGGCGCAGCAGCAGCACCGTCATGCGTCGGACCCCAGCCGACGCGCCACCTCGGCTCCGACTTCCTCCAGCAGTTCCTCCAGCGTGACCCCGGGGCCGAGGTCGGCGAGCGCCTTCGTGTCCTCGCCGACACGGAAGACCCATCCGCGGTCGCTGTCCTTCTTCGTCAGCCCGTACTGCTTCTCCAGCTCCGGCACGTGAGCGGCGAGGCGCCGGCAGCTCTGCTCCAGGAAGCCGCCTTCCTCGCTCTTTTGCACCGGCTTCTCGAAGGCTCCGATGAAGCTGACCGGTCGGCGGTCGCGCACCTTCACGATCACCGCCGAGGGCAGGGTGTGGTTGCCGAAGGTGTTGATCTTCCCGGTCGGGAGGGAGGTGATGAAGGCTTCGAGGAAGGCGGTGACCGCCTTCTCCACCGGGGTGCCGGGTGACTCGTCCTCCCGGAGCCCGGCCCCGAGGTTGCGCCGCAACTCGTCGACGTCCACGGCGGCGTACCGGTAGAGGGTCGCGGAGTTGAAGTCGATGGTGCCGATCATCCCGGCGCCGGTTTCCTCATCCTTGTTCCGGTCGTCCACGGCGGTGTAGTAGTCGGACTCGATCTCCGACTTGTGCACGCTGAGGGCGTGGGCCACCTGTGTGGCCGCCTCCACGTTGAGGTCGGCGGAGTCCGCGACCATCCGTCCGAAGAGCGCGATGTCGACCGAGTGCCGGGTGTCGACCGCCTCCCGTGCCCGGGCCTTGTTCTCCTTGTTCTTGAGGTGTTCCTCCAGCGCCTTCACGTCCTTGCCGGGGCCGCTACCCGTGATGGCCAGCTCGGCGAGGGCGTCCAGCTGCCTCCTGCTGAGGAACATCAGGTACGAGGACTCCGGCGCCGCGGAGCCGTCCTCGTTCTTCTCCTTGCGCTTGGGGACCGTGATGTCCGAGCCGGTCGCCGCCTTCAGGATCTTGGCGGCGAGGTCGACCGCCACCGATTCCATCGACTTGTCCCGGGCGATGATTCGCTCGGCCAGGGCCTCGGCCACCTTCTTCGTCCGGACGCCGAGTTCCTCGGGGGGCAGAAGCTCGTTGAACGCCTTCCGGGTGGCGCGCTTCCATGCCTGGCTGGAGACCCGCGCCCGGCGAACTCCCCCGAAGTACGCCGACTTGGGCGTTCCGGTGTCGTCGCGGTTCAGATTGCTCGGCGGGACGGTCTGGAGGATGTGGATGTCGAGGATGGTTCGGGTCACCGTGGTTCCGTTCTGCTTGTGATCTTGTGGTGTTTCGTCGATGCGCGGCGCCGGTGGGCGGTGCCGGAGCCCCGGCGCCGGGATGAGCGGCGAGGGTTAGTCACCCGCGTCGGCGCTGGTGAAGTCCGGCAGGTCCTCATCGAGGGGAGAGGCCCCGTGCCCCTCCTCGCTCCCGGGCTCGGTCCCGCCGTAGGCGAAGTGGAACTCGCGGCCCCAGGCGCGTCGGACCTCGTCGCGGCGGTTCTCGTTCTGCCACAGGTGGAGTTGGTCGGCGAGAAGCCCGTAGTCCAGGGGAATCCGCGAGGCGCGCAGCAGCAGCACCATCTCGCGCAGCCGGACGCCCAGGGTCTCGACATCGGTCGATGTGCCGATCCGCACGAAGCGTTTGCGGATGGTCGGGCTGATCTCCTCGACCGGCTCGGAGCCCTCCCGCTTCTCGTCACCCGACTCTTTCCCGGCATCGGAAGGTTCGGAGCGGTCACGCGTGCCGGACTTGCCGTGGGCCAACCGTCGTACCGAACGGCCGAGGGGCCAGCCGGAGACGTGCATCGGCTCGTCGCGAAGGGATTGTTGGTGCAGGGCCCACAGGGTGACGGCGAGGTGCACCGCCTCCTCCTCGCGCTCCGCCTCCCGCTCGTCCATCCGACGAGGCGGGGAGGAGAGGTGCCGGGGTGCGGGCGTGCCTTCGTGACGTTCCTCTTCCTTCCGACGTTCCTCCTCCCGGAGTTCGGTCAGGGCCTCCAGGTGGCTGAGTCCCCACCCGGTGGGGGAGGCGTACACCCTCCGGCCGGCCTCGCGCCGCAGTCGGGCCACCGCCGCCACGGCGGCCGGAGCGTCCTGCCGGTATCCGGCCTGCAGGCGGGGGATGGTGCGAAGCGTGGCCCGGCGGGGGAGGTGGTGCCGGTCGCCGCTTCCGGCGCGGGTGGAGCCGTCTCCGCCGTCGGCGGGACGGGTGCTCGTGGTCATGATGGGTTCTCCGTACGGTTGTCGCGGGCGGTGCCCGGACCGGCTCAACGGGAGGAAGTGGGGGTGCCGGCGGCGGGGCGTTCCCCGACCGGTCCCAGCACCTTGTTCAGGCGGTGGATGAACCAGTTGTGGGCGCGGCCGGTGTCCATCAGGCGGGTTCCGATGCCGGGGACATCCGTCATCCGTCCCTCGTCCGCGGCGGGCCCGGCGGAGGCGAGGAGCTGACGGCCGAGCCGCAGGACGTGCCGGCGGACCGTGCGTCGCCACTCCTGGCGTGCCGCGGCTGGATCGGGATAGGCCAACAGGTCCTTCAACCAGGCCCGGTACGGCCCGTCCAGCGTCCCGAAGCCCAGGTCACGGGCGGCGTCGACGGGCGATCGGGGATCCGTGCCGGCGGCCCGGGCGAGGTTCCCGGCGAGTTGGCCCAGCGCGGCCACGGCCAGCTCGGCCTCGTGGACCGCGTCCACGGCCGCGGCGCCGTACACCGGGTTCTTCTCGTGCAGGGTGATCACCGGCAGCACCACCGAGTCGTCCACGATCTCGTCCACCACGGACTGCTGGGTGCCGTACACCGCGCCGACCAGGCGCAGCCGGATCAGCGTGCCCGGGGCGATCTCGGTGGAGGTGATGACCCGGGCGAACCACTCGGCCACCCCGGGGCGCAGGGCCTCGGCCGGCTCTCCCCGCTTTCCGGTGTCCGCCTCCCGTTGCCGGGCCGGCAGCAGCGAGCCCAGGCCGCGCCACGCCGCTCGGCTCGGGTCGTGCCGCCGCGGTGTGTACACCGGCACCCGGCGCTGCTTCTTCTCCTGCGTCGGGCTGCGACGCCAGCCCGACATCGGCTCCACCTTCCACGGCGCGGGGAGGGCGAGCGGGTCGCCGTAGCCGAGGACCACACCGGTCACCACGCCGTTCTCGGCGTGCAGCCGGATCCTTCGGGACTGCCAGGTGTAAAGGTCCCGCAGACCGGTGGGGTGGGCGCCACCGGAGTCATCCCCGCGCGGCCCGGGGCCCGGCGGGGGACGCCGCCACACGGGACGGTCCTCGCCCCGCTCACCGTCCTCCGACTTCTCGTACGCGTCCTCGAAGGCGATGAGGTTGAGCAGCAGGGTTTCCCGCAGCGTGGAGCCCTCGGCGAAGACCCCTCCCAGATTGCCCAGGGAGCCCACACCCAGGGGATAGACCTTCCCCTTCTTCGCCCGGTCCTCGTCGCCCACCATGGCGGACTTGATGCCCGAGGTGTCGTAGGCGTGGGTGTGCACCAACCATCGGGCGGCTTCGGCGTAGGCGAGCCGGTCGACTCCCGGGCGCCGCATGGAGAAGAAGACGGTGCCCACCGGAACGTCGGCGACGATCCGGCTGAGCGGAGCCACCTCCTGCTTCGCGGTGCACAAACCCGCCACCTGGTAGAACGGATGCTCGGGGTGGAACAGGTCGAAGCGCTCGCGGTGACGTTCGAGGTACGCCGGGAGGCCGGAGAAGGGATCCGGCGACAGCCACAGATCCTCCCAATCCTCGATCTCGGCGGGGCCGTTCAGGGCGTCGTACGCGATCGCCAGCAGCAGACGCAGCAGGGCCATCTCCTGCGTGGGCACATCCCCCACCAGCCGTCGCAGTTCGCCCGCCCGGGCGAAGAGGTCGAGCAGGGACAGCTCCTCGACCGTCCCGTCGAGCCGTTGCACGGGCAGCCACGGGGAGGAGACCAGATCGAAGGACGGCGGGCCGGTGGCCGCCGACGGCTCCGTACTCACCGAACTTCCTTCCGCGCGCTCCCCGCTCGCGGGAGTGCCGCTAACCGGCACTCCCGCCGGTGCTTCCCCATCACGCCTGCTCTGCTCACCTTGATCACTTTCTTCCGACCCGGGTCCCCCCGAGGGCGGACCCGGGGTGTTCGCGGGCACGCCGGAGGGAGCCACCCGCAGTCCGTCGACCGGGCTGTACGTGAGGTCGAAGCCTGCCAGTCGGGTCTGACAACGCTCATCGAGGACGAGCAACAGCTCGCCGGCCAGCCAGGGGCACTCCTTCACCTGCCAGGCCGGGACCAGGAAACGCTCCAACTCGGGGATGACGCGGTCGATCAACCAGGGCTTGGCGAAACGCCCCGGCAGGGTGAGGGCGCTCGCGGCGACCGCCTCGGCGGCGCGTCGGCTCGGCGGGAAATCGGTGGGCAACTCCAGGCCGCCCCGCCCGCCCTCCTGGCCACCGTCCAGCCACGGCACGGTGGTCAGCCGACCGTCCGCCCGCCGCTGGATGACCAGCACCTCCAGGGTCTCCTCGCTGTCCCGCACCTGGGCGCGGCCCCTGCTGCTGTCGTCGGCGTCCCCGGCGTGGGCCTCCAACCACCCGTACACCGGCCGACCCGGGCGCCGCACCCGATCCAGGAGGAACCCCTCCGCCTTGTCCCGCTTCTCCGACAACAGCGCGCGGTGCTTCCGGTGGGCCTCGGCCAGTTCCTCCGCCCACGTCTCCGGCCCGACCTCCTCCTCGCCGTAGGCGCTCTGCACCAGCGGGCTGATGTCGGCGGGAAGCCGCAGGGGCTTGCCGTCCAGATGGGGTTCGAGCACGGCCAGCGCACGCAGGAGTGTGTGGTCGCCCTGGTAGACGGCTCGCGATCCCTTGACGGGTGAGGGCGGCGTCGCCTCCCAGTCCACGCCGGTCACCAGGCAGCGCGCCCGGGCCAGCCTCTCCGGGCGTCGTCGCGGATGCCGGTGCAACCGGCCCATCCGCTGCAACACCAGGTCCACCGGGGCGAGATCGGTGACCAGCACGTCGAAGTCGATGTCCAGGGACTGCTCCACCACCTGGCTGGCCACCACCACGTGCCGCTCGGGCCGCCCCTCGCCCCCCGGGCCGAACCGTGCCCCCAGATCCGCGTCCTTCGCGGCCCGGTCGGCGGCCAGGAAGCGGGAGTGCGTCACCGTCACCGCGTCATCGCCGAACCGCTTCCGCAGCATCTCGGCGGCCTCCAGGACCCGGTCGACCGTGTTGCGCACGACCAGGGCACAACCGCCGTCGGCCAGCTCCTCCTCCAACCGGTCGGCCAGGACCGTCACGTCATCATCCAGCCGCTCCACCACCACATCCGTATCGCGCCCCGAGTCGAACGCGGGCCGAACGGTGAGAGCCGGACGATCCGGGGCGACAGCCGTGATCAGGGGATAGGCGTCCGCCGCCACCTCCACCTCCGCCCCCGCCGACCCCGCGTAGGCGGCGGCCAGAGCACGCCTGCGCTCGGCCGGGAGGGTCGCGGAGAGCAGCACCACCGGCACCCGGTACGCCGCCAACCACTCCAGGACCCGGTCCAGGTACCGCCCCATGTACGCGTCGTAGGCGTGCACCTCGTCGATGATCACGACCTTGCCCGCCACCGCCAGATGCCGCAGCGCCAGATGCCGACTCTTCAGCCCGGCGAACAACACCTGATCGATGGTGCCCACCGCGAACGACGCGAGGAGCTGCTTCTTCCGCCCCCGCAGCCACTGATGGGCATGAAGTTCGGCCGGTCGGGCGCCTTTCGTCTCTGCCTCACCGACACGCTCCTCCCCGTCCGGATCCACCGCGGCGATGGTCCGGTGTCCCTGTTTCAACAGGCCGGCCCACCGGCCGTTGAGCGCCGCCTTGGCATGGGCCAGGACGACGGAGCGGGGTTCTCCGTCGCTCGCGGGCAGCTGTTCCACCCAGTTCATCAGCCGGGAGAACATGGCATCGGAGGTGGCCCGGGTGGGCAGCGCCACCAGTACGCCACCGGCACCCGCCCGGGCGGCGAGAACCTCGGCCGCGGCGAGGGCGGCCTCGGTCTTCCCCGCACCCATGGCCGCCTCGACCATGATCAGTCCGGCTGTCGGCATGGAACGCGCCACGCGGACCGCCTCCTCCTGGACCGGCCGCACCTCCGCGCCCTTCAACTTCGGGAACCGCTTCGCGAACAGTTCTCCGGTCGACTCCCGCGGCATCCCGGGCGCCCAGGGCTTCGGCAGGTCCAGACCGTCCCACGCCGCCCGCAACCGGCGCCGTTCACCGATCGGCCCGGCGGGAAGCCAGCTCTCGGGGTCGTAGGGGAAGAGCTCCGAAGCGCTGGCGATCCAGTCGGACACGATCACCAGGGCGGTCAGGATCACCTGCACGGGCTGGGGCAACCGCACGGTCCCCCACTCCGGCAGCCGATTCGTCACCCCCGCCAGATCGGCGCAACCATCCATCAACTCGTACTGAACCCGGTGCCACACCTTCTCGCTCGGCCCCGGATGCCGCAGGAGGTGCGGACGCAACCGGAGGTCGTGGATCTGCTGGTGGTCGGGGGGCGTGCCGTGGTGACCACCCGCCACGACGGCGAACTGCCCGGAGGTCCGCCCGGCGAGCCCGAACCGTTCCTCCATCCACTCCTGCAGGAGCAGTTGGCCCGCCAACCCGTGGGGCGCCAGCCGGCGGTCCAGCCCGTAATCCTTCTTCAACGGCATGCCGAGGCCGACGTCCCGCATGCGATCGGCCAGGGTGTCGACCTGGCAGGCGAAGGCGGGTGTGGCCTTGCCGATGTCGTGCGCGGTCGCGAGGAACCGCACGAGCTTGCGGGCGTCCTCCTCCCCACCCGGCAGCGTCCCGGACACCAACTCCTTGGTGGTGTGGGGCACCCACTGCTCCCACAGCTCCCCGGCGACGCCTCCGCTGTCCGCCATGTGCCGCCACAAGGGCAGCCAGCCTTCCGTCTTCCGGTCGTGCTTCGCCCATGCCGCTCGCGCGGCCCGGGACAACCCGGCGAAAGAAGCCTCGCCGTCATCGGGATCCGTGATCACAGGGGTATGGAACACGCCCGAGGCCCCTTGTGCGGGTCTTCCCGCAAAATGCGCACATGGAGCAGGGTGGGATGATAAAGGGCCCACGACGAGCGCGAACGAAGCAACGATGGCTTCCCGCCTCAGCCTCCGCCGGCGCAGGAAGCCACGGCCACCAGCTGTTCCCCGGAGTTCACGGACGCCGGGACGAGAGGCACCCGGCGATCACGTGACTCCGGAGAACGCGATGGCCGGATTCGGCAACGCCCACCACTCCGGGCCGGCTTCGCCGAGCCGTGTGCACGCCCCACACGGCTCGGAAGTGCGGAGGCACGCCTCCGTCGAAGGGGCCGGGGCCGCAGGCGGCTTTCCTGCGGTGGCCCTGATCAGGCGGCTTTGTTCCTGGGGGCGAGTTGGGAGACACGCTGGTAGGAAATGCCCAGGGCCTTGCCGGCGTCACGCACGGAGAAGCCGCGTGATGTCAGTTCCTCGGCGGCTCGGCGCAGAGCCGCCGCCTCGGCCTTTTCCGCCGCGAGGGCCGCGGCGCGCGCCGCCTCCAGTTCGGAGAGTGCGGCGGCGGCCACCTCGTCGGCGGGTACGAGGTCGACGGTGAAGGAGGTCTCCGGGATGTCGAGGAGCATGCTGATGACATCGGCGGCCATCTCCTCGGCCTCCGCCCAGGTGCGCCCCTGGGTGACACCGACGTGGTTCGGCGGCAGGCCGTGCACCTCGACCACCCAGTAGTTGCCCTCGCGGGTGGTTGTGGCCTTGTACCGGGCCCCGGTTTCGGAAGGGACCTTCCCGCCCGTCTCCGTCTCCGTCTTCGTGGTGGTTCGTACTGCTGCTCTCGTCTTCTGCGCGGTTCTGGTCATCGCTCGTCCTACCTTTCAAGGGTGGTTGCTCTGGTCATTCGTAAGATCGGAGGGCCCAGGGGTTCTGGGTATGGCTGTCATCGGGGAGCCGTTGGATGGCTTAGAGGACTTGGCCGCCCGGAGCCCCGCGACGACTCGACCGCCAATTGGGAGACGCGACTCCGATCGCTGCTGTAGGACAACGTCGGCGAGGTCGTCTGCGGGTGTGATGTGAGACAGCGAGTTGGCGGAGGTGGCCGTGCCCGAGATCTGGGCCGGGGTGGACATCGGCAAGGAACACCACCACTGCGTGGTGATCAACACGGACGGCCGGCGGCTGCTGTCCCGCCGGGTCCTGAACGACGAGACCGAGCTGCTCCAACTCATCGACGATGTCCCGGCGATATCCACCGACGTGCTGTGGGCCGTTGACCTCAACCACGGCGGAGCTTCCCTGCTGATCGGCCTGCTCCTCAGCCACGACCAGCCCATGGCCCACCTCACCGGCCTGGCCGTCCACCGGGCCTCGGCCACCTACCGGGGCGAGGGGAAGACGGACGCGAAGGACGCCTTCGTCATCGCCGACCAGGCCCGCGTGCGCCGCGACCTCGGCCTGCTCCGGCCCGGTGACGAGATCGCCGTGGACCTGCGCACCCTGACCACCCGGCGCCTGGACGTGGTCTTCGACCGCACCCGGCAGATCAACCGGCTCCGGGCTCAGCTGCTGGAGATGTTCCCCGCCCTGGAGCGGTCGCTGGACCTGGTCAACAAGGGTCCGGTGCTGCTGCTGACCGGCTACCAGACCCCGGCAGCGATCCGCCGGGCAGGCCCCAAGCGGATCGAGACCTGGCTGAAGAACCGCAAGGTCCGCGGCGCCGCCGCACTGGCGAAGACGGCGGTGGAGGCCGCGCAGGCCCAGCAGACCGCGTTGCCCGGCGAGAAGCTGGCCGCCGCTATGGTGGTCCGCCTCGCGAAGGGGGTGATGGCCCTCGATGAGGAGATCGCCGAACTCGATGCCCTGATCGAGGCCCGGTTTCGCGAGCATCCGCATGCCGAGGTGATCCGCAGCCTGCCCGGCATGGGCCCCAAGCTGGGCGCCGAGTTCATCGCCGCGACCGGTGGTGACATGGACGCGTTCGGCAGTGCTGACCGCCTGGCCGGCTTCGCCGGCCTGGCTCCCCGGCCCCGCGACTCCGGCCGCGTCAGCGGCAACCTGCGCAGGCCCCGGCGATACCACCGTGGCCTGCTGCGCAGCATGTACCTCTCGGCGATGGTCAGCATCACGACCTGCCCGGCCTCCAAGGCGTACTACCAGCGGAAGAGGAGCGAGGGGAAGGGACACAAGCAGGCCCTGCTCGCGCTCGCCCGCCGCAGACTCAACGTCCTGTGGGCCATGATCCGTGACGGACAGCGCTATCAAGATTCACCCCCCGTCACAGCAGCGGCTTGACATCACGATTGGGAAGTCCTCTCCTTCGGGCGATGGGCCCAGCGGGCTCAGGACTCGACGTCCTGAGCTCGCTGGATGATCGCCTTGGCTGTGCCTTCGGCGATCTCGTTGTGCCTCGGGACGGGGATGGTGAGAGGGCCGAAGGACCAGATCTCGTGTTTCCCCTGTCGCTCGAGGGCGAAGCGCACTCCTTTCTCGGCTGCCAGCATGTTCAGCGTCCGAATGAGCTCTCTTCGCTTCACGTCGTGGTTCTGGCGTAGCGAACACTGCGTGTCTAATCCATGCGAACACGTTCGGCAAGGTGAGTCACCGAGAAGGGTTGGCCCACGGGGATATCAGAGCCGCTCTCCGGTGAACGGTGACCTCCCGCCGGCTCCGGGCGAATGATGTGCCGAACCTCGGGGCGGACGCTGCCGCCGAAACCCAAGGTCTTCATTCGCCCCTGACGGATGGGACCACCCCCGCAGGGGTGGGGAGCACACCCCCACACCGGCACATCCCGCAGCACCACGGGACCACCCCCGCAGGCGCGGGGAGCACTCCAGGACCGTCAGGTGGTGCTCGGGGGCGAAGGGACCACCCCCGCAGGCGCGGGGAGCACGATCCCTCGCGTCTAAGGAAGACCCCACCTCTGGGACCACCCCCGCAGGCGCGGGGAGCACCCCGCCGGTCGGTGGCACTACCCCCGGAAGGCGGGACCACCCCGCAGGCGAGGGGAGCACATTTCGGGGTCACTTGGGAAAGAAACAACAGAGGGACCACCCCCGCAGGCGCGGGGAGCACTGAGCCGCTGATACGCGCCGGCCCGACGTGGGAGGACCACCCCCGCAGGCGCGGGGAGCACGCGGCCGGAATTGTCGATTTTGACGATCCCCCGGGACCACCCCCGCAGGCGCGGGGAGCACTTCCCGTAGGACAGGGTCAGGGCCGGGCGGCTGGGACCACCCCCGCAGGCGCGGGGAGCACAATCTCGGCCAGGTCGGTTACGCGCTCGGGCTGGGACCACCCCCGCAGGCGCGGGGAGCACGCGTGCTTCTTCTTCGCCTCCCGGCGATCCAGGGGACCACCCCCGCAGGCGCGGGGAGCACCCCGTGTGGGGGAGCCGTAGCGAAAGCGAGTCCGGACCACCCCCGCAGGCGCGGGGAGCACCCTCACACCCTGAACAAGTCCTCCGGGAAGCCGGGACCACCCCCGCAGGCGCGGGGAGCACAGGTCATCCTCCGCATAGGTGAGGGAGTCGACGGGACCACCCCCGCAGGCGCGGGGAGCACCAGCCTGTCCGGCACGTGGGAGCCCTACGTGCCGTGGACCACCCCCGCAGGCGCGGGGAGCACGTCCGTACGGATATCCGCGGACACCCGCGTCAGGGACCACCCCCGCAGGCGCGGGGAGCACCCGCGGGCCCGGGGAACCACGGCGGCCGCCCTGGGACCACCCCCGCAGGCGCGGGGAGCACCCAACGGGCCTCTCCGATCGTCTCGTGGGTCGGGGACCACCCCCGCAGGCGCGGGGAGCACGCTACCTCTTACTTCCTGTTGATGTCGGCGGGGGGACCACCCCCGCAGGCGCGGGGAGCACTGTCGATCGCCATGTCAGAAACCCCCTTCCATGGGACCACCCCCGCAGGCGCGGGGAGCACAACCATTCGACGGCCGCGCGCATGTCCTGAGGGGGACCACCCCCGCAGGCGCGGGGAGCACGATCATGGAAGCGACTCCGGTAGAGGGATCGCCGGACCACCCCCGCAGGCGCGGGGAGCACCGGCGCCCCGCCCCGCTCACGGGGTGGGGCGCCGGGACCACCCCCGCAGGCGCGGGGAGCACGGCGCCGTCCCGCCGGGGCGAGCCGGGCGGGCGGGACCACCCCCGCAGGCGCGGGGAGCACCGCAGCGAGGTGCTTCTGGCTCTCACCCCGGCGGGACCACCCCCGCAGGCGCGGGGAGCACGTACACATCCGCTTGCGCGGAGAACGGAACCAGGGACCACCCCCGCAGGCGCGGGGAGCACGCCGCCCGTGGACACCCGCACCCGAGCGGACGCGGACCACCCCCGCAGGCGCGGGGAGCACGACGGCTACCGCGTGGGGGCGAGGGTCCAGCGGGGACCACCCCCGCAGGCGCGGGGAGCACCGGGCGAGGATGAGGCTGAAGGGTGGGGTCCTCGGACCACCCCCGCAGGCGCGGGGAGCACTCCCGCGCGGACCACCGAGCTTGCTCGCCACGGGGACCACCCCCGCAGGCGCGGGGAGCACCTGCGCCTGGCGGATGACGTGACGGTGGGCCAGGGACCACCCCCGCAGGCGCGGGGAGCACACAACTTGAGCACACCCTAATTTAGGGTGTAGGGGACCACCCCCGCAGGCGCGGGGAGCACTCAGGACCCGGACGCGAATACCATCCCCCGCGGGGACCACCCCCGCAGGCGCGGGGAGCACCTGAGGAGAGCCCTCGCATGTCCGAACTCAACGGGACCACCCCCGCAGGCGCGGGGAGCACCCGACGATCTCCCGGCCTTCTGCCTCGAATTCGGGACCACCCCCGCAGGCGCGGGGAGCACAAGTTCCAGACGTGATAGGTGTCCTCGCCCTGGGGACCACCCCCGCAGGCGCGGGGAGCACTTGCACGATCGTGTCGAGCTGGTCGTCAGTCAGGGACCACCCCCGCAGGCGCGGGGAGCACAGGCCGCGAGGCCGCGAGGCCCGAGAGCATCCGGGACCACCCCCGCAGGCGCGGGGAGCACCCGTGATCCGGGCCTCTTGGCCACGACCGGTGGGGACCACCCCCGCAGGCGCGGGGAGCACGAGGGTCAGGCCCTCACCGGCGCCGGCGCCGCGGGACCACCCCCGCAGGCGCGGGGAGCACGCGGAAACCACCCCTGACCAGGGAGTTTCCGGGGGACCACCCCCGCAGGCGCGGGGAGCACCAGCTCATCGCGTCGCAGCAGTCCGGGTCGGCGGGACCACCCCCGCAGGCGCGGGGAGCACGCGCTGCCACCCCACCGCCGAAGGTGACGCGGAGGGACCACCCCCGCAGGCGCGGGGAGCACCGCCGCGAAGCGGGGGGAGGCAGGCACGAGGACGGACCACCCCCGCAGGCGCGGGGAGCACGCCCCTGGGGTGGGGGCCGGGCCGGTGGGTTGGGGACCACCCCCGCAGGCGCGGGGAGCACTCGACCTGCTGTGGTGCACGCAGAAGCCCACGGGGACCACCCCCGCAGGCGCGGGGAGCACCGTGTCGGCCGTGTCACGGCCCTCCCGGGCCAGGGACCACCCCCGCAGGCGCGGGGAGCACAGGAGCCGACCAGCATCTTTATCTCGCGGGAAGCCTGTTTTTACTCACTAGCAGAGATTCCGGCATAAGGTGTGATCCTGACATTCCATCTGAAGGCTGAGTGGGTTCTTCGACTTTACCGGTTTCCGATGCACCGCTGGCGAGCCGCCTTGCCCCCTACCCTGGCCCGGAGCGTTCGGGATGCATGTCTCTCCGGTGGGTCCCCCGGCGCTCGGGCGATGGGGTGCCAGGGATGCTCGTAGCTCTCGGAGGTGAAGCCTTGTTCGTTGTTGCTCCGGTACGAGAGCGGGGCGTATCCAAGGTGCGTGAGGGCTCAGTCGGGAAGCGGGGGGTGGGGTCGTCGTTTTGGCG
>NZ_VKHT01000450.1 GCF_014141535.1 Streptomyces alkaliphilus
GACTGGGAGCGCGCCTCCCGTGCCCTCTTCGCCAAGCTGCTCGCCGAGTTCGCCTACGAGGAGATCATCACGCCCGTACCCGACGGCCCCGACGGCGGCGGGGTCCCCCCGGGCCCCGCACCCGCCGGCACGACGGATCCACCCGTCGACGTGGTGGGGGACGCCCCGCCGCTGCCACCGGAACGCGCCTACCGCCTGCCCGTCAACCCCGACCTGTGCTACCGCTTCCGGGCCCGCCGCTGGGCTCACGGGCACTGGCAGGTCGACCCCGACTCCATCGGCCCCGACGCCGACCCCCTGCGGTTCGTGACCCTCGCCCGGGAGGAACCGCTCGGCCTGAGCGGTGACACCACCGGCCACCTCATCCGGGAGCTGACCGCCACGCTGGCCGCCGACACCGTCCTGGCGACCCGGGCGATCGACGCGGCGGCCACCGCCGACCTGGGCTACGCCGAACTGGAGGGCCACCAGACCGGTCACCCCTGGCTGGTCGCCAACAAGGGACGCGTCGGCTTCTCCGCCTCCGATGCCGCCCGCTGGGCCCCCGAGGCGCGGCGACCGGCCCGGCTGCCCTGGCTCGCCGCCCACCGGGACCTCGCGCGGTACCGGGGTGTGCCCGCCCTCGCGGACCCCGCCACCCTCTACGACGAGGAGCTCGACCCGGGGACCCGGGAAACCTTCGCCCGCGCCGTCACCGACCGGGGCCGGAACCCGGAGGACTACCTCTGGCTGCCGGTCCACCCCTGGCAGTGGGACACCACCATCGCCACCCTCTTCGCCCGGGAGGTCGCCGAGGGTGTCCTCATCCCGCTGCCCACCGACGGCGATCGACGCCTGCCCCAACAGTCCATCCGCACCTTCCTCAACCTGGACCACCCGGAGCGACGCGGCGTCAAGCTCCCGCTGTCGGTCCTCAACACGCTGGTGTGGCGCGGTCTGCCGACCGAACGCACCCTCGCCGCCCCGGCCGTGACCGCCTGGATGCTCGGCCTGCGCGACGCCGACCCCTTCCTGGCCGAGGAGACCCGGGTGGTGCTGCTCGGCGAGACCGCCTCGGTCACCGTTCCCCATCCGTTGTACGACGGCCTGCCCGAGGTGCCCTACCAGTACCGGGAACTGCTCGGCTGCATCTGGCGCGAGCCGGTCACCGCCCACCTGGACCCGGGGGAGCGGGCCCGCACCCTGGCCGCCCTGCCCACCGTGGGCGCGGACGGCCGCGCCCTCGTCGCCGAGTTGGTGGGACGTTCGGGTCTGGGCGCGCAGGAGTGGCTCTCCCGTCTCTTCTCCGCCCTGCTGCCGCCGCTGCTGCACTTCCTCTACCGCTACGGCACGGTGTTCTCCCCGCACGGCGAGAACGCGGTGGTGCTCTTCGACGCCGACGAGGTCCCCACCCGACTGGCCGTCAAGGACTTCGTCGACGACGTGAACCTCAGCGCGGAACCGGTGCCCGAACGGGAGGGCATACCGGAGGAGGTCGCCCGGATCCTGCTGACCGAGCCGTCCTCCTTCCTGCCGCAGTTCATCCACTCCGGGCTGTTCATCGGGGTCTTCCGGTACCTGGCACCGGTGTGCGCGGAGCACCTGGGGGTGCCCGAGGGCCGCTTCTGGGCCCTGGTGCGCGCGGAGATCCTGCGGTACCAGCACCGGTTCCCCGAGCTGAAGCGCCGCTTCGAGCGGTTCGATCTGCTCTCCCCGCGTCTGGATCGCCTGTGTCTGAACCGCAACCGCCTCCATCTGGACGGTTACCGGGACCGGTCGGAGCGCCCGCACGCGGCCGTGCACGGCACGGTGGTCAACCCGCTGCACTCACCTCCCCCACTCGCGTGAACGAATGACGGGGCGTCGACGGGCGCCCCGGTCCGTCGGGGCCGGCCGGATCCGTCCGCCGGCCCCACCGGGCCGGGCCCGGTGTCGGAGGGACCGCGTAGGGTGTCTGCGCTATGAGCGCACCATCGGGCGGTCCCGCCATTCCTGAACTCCTGCACGCAGCGGTCGGTGCCATCGGCGGCACCGAGCGGCCCGGCCAGGTGGCGATGGCGGAGGCCGTCGCCGCGGCGGTGGAGGAGGACACCCACCTTTTGGTGCAGGCCGGCACCGGCACCGGCAAGTCCATGGGCTACCTGGTGCCCGTCCTGGCCCGGGCCGAGCGCGCGGTCATCGCCACCGCGACCCTCGCCCTCCAACGGCAGCTCACCGAGCGGGACCTGCCCCGGGTCACCGAGGCGCTGCGCCCGCTGCTGGGGCGTCGCGCGGAGTTCGCGACCCTCAAGGGACGCTCCAACTACCTGTGCCTGCACCGCCTCCACGAGGGTGTCCCGCAGGAGGAGGAAGAGGGTCTGTTCGATCCCTTCGAGGCGGCCGCCTCCGCCGGTGGGGCGAGCAGCAAACTCGGCAGGGACCTGCTGCGGTTGCGGGACTGGGCGGACGAGACGGAGACCGGCGACCGCGACGCGCTGGCGCCGGGCGTCTCCGACCGGGCCTGGGCGCAGGTGTCGGTCTCCTCCCGCGAATGCCTCGGCGCCACCCGCTGCGCCTACGGCGCGGAGTGCTTCGCCGAGGCCGCCCGCGAGCGTGCCCGGCTCGCCGAGGTCATCGTCACCAACCACGCCCTGTTGTCCATCGACACCCTGGAGGGTGCCTCGATCCTGCCCTCCCACGACGTGCTGGTGGTGGACGAGGCGCACGAACTGGTCTCCCGCGCCACCGGGGTGGCGACCGGCGAGTTGACCCCCGCCTCGGTGGCCCGGGCCGCCCGGCGCTCGGCAAAGCTGGTCGACGAGAAGGCGGCGGACGCCCTGCAGAACGCCTCCGACGGCTTCGAGGCGCTCATGGAACCGGCCCTCCCCGGACGTCTGGATGAGCTCCCGGAGGACCTGCGGCACTCACTCGCCCTGCTGCGGGACGCCTCGCGCACCGTGATCACCGCCCTGGGCGGCACCCGGGACGCCTCGGTGGAGCAGGAGGACGCCGTGCGGCGGCAGGCCCTGGCCTCCGTGGAGACCGTGCACACGGTCGCCGAGCGGGTGCTGGAGGGCTCGGAGTACGACGTGGTCTGGTACGAGCGCCACGAACGGTACGGCGCGTCGCTGCGGGTGGCGCCGATGTCCGTCTCCGGACTGCTGCGGGAGAAGCTGTTCGCCGAGCGTTCGGTGGTGCTCACCTCCGCCACGCTCAAACTGGGCGGCGACTTCGATGGGGTCGCCGCCTCGCTCGGCCTGCCCCCGGAGGGGCGGCAGGGGCCGGAGGACCCGCCGTGGCGGGGGATGGACGTCGGCTCCCCGTTCGACTACCGCCGCCAGGGCATCCTGTACGTCGCCCGGCACCTGGACCCGCCCGGGCGCGAGCCCGCCCGTCCGGACATGATGGCCGAACTGACCGAGCTGATCGAGGCGGCCGGTGGTCGCACGCTGGGGTTGTTCTCCTCGATGAGGGCGGCCCGGGCGGCCGCCGAGGAACTGCGGGGACGGCTGCCGCACCCGATCCTGCTCCAGGGTGAGGAGACCCTGGGGGAGCTGATCAAGAGCTTCGCGGAGGACCCGGAGACCTGTCTGTTCGGCACCCTGTCGCTGTGGCAGGGGGTGGACGTGCCGGGGGCGTCCTGTCAGCTGGTGGTCATGGACCGCATCCCCTTCCCCCGACCGGACGACCCGCTCACCGGGGCGCGGCAGAAGGCGGTGGAGGAGGCCGGGGGCAACGGCTTCATGGCGGTGGCGGCCACCCACGCGGCACTGCTGATGGCCCAGGGAGCCGGACGTCTGGTCCGGGCCGCCGGGGACCGCGGGGTGGTGGCGGTGCTGGACTCCCGGCTCGCCCGGTCGCGGTACGGGAGCTTCCTGCGGGCCTCGATGCCGGACTTCTGGTACACGCACGACGCGGCGCAGGTGCGACGCTCGCTGGCGGCGATCGACGCGGCGGCGAAGAAGGCCTGAGGCGCTACCGGTCCACCGCCGGGACCCGGCATCCCGGGCGTTCCGGCCGCTCGCCCTCCGAGGGGGCCGGGGCCGACCACCGGTCGCCGGGGCGGTGCCCCCACCCGGCCGCTCCGCCGTCGACGTGTTCCCGCGGGGCGGCCGGAGGGCGCGGTGG
>NZ_VKHT01000451.1 GCF_014141535.1 Streptomyces alkaliphilus
GGGAGAGTTCGGGGGCGGGGCTCAGACGCCGGTGACGGTGGTCAGGACCACGGCGGAGTCGTCCACCGCCCGCAGCCCGTGCCGCACCCGGGGCAGCCGCTCCACCTGTCCGGCGCCCACCTCGGTCTCCCCCTCCTCGGAGAACACCCGCACCCGGCCGCGCAGCACGTGCAGGCTCGCGGCGGGCGGCGCGTCGTGCTCGCCCAGTTCCGAACCGGCGGTCAGGGCGATCACGCTCTGCCGCAGCGGCCCGTCGTGCAGGAAGAGGTGGGCGCTGCGCCCGTGCCCGTCCTCCCGGGCCAGCCCCAGATGGTGTTCGGCGAGTGCGGTGAGGTCTTCCACGGTGGTCTCCTCCGAATCGGGCCCGGTACGGTCTCCGGGCGTCTCCCCGCGCCGCCCGTGGTCACTCCATGGTCCCGCCGGCGACGCTTCCCGCAACCGAGCCGCGCCGAGGCCCGGTGGGCTTCGGGACGGACGACTCAGTCGGCGACCCCCGCCTCGAAACCGATCGTGTCGAGCGTGAAGTCGAACGGCGCCGGAACGGGCACCGGTGAACCGAACGGAACCGTGCGCCGTGCCCGGTACCCCTGTTCGGAGGGGGACCGGAAAATGGTGAGTTGACCTTCCTGCATGTTCAGCACCAGGTACACGGGAACCACGCGACCGTAGGCTGCCGCTCTGTCGGTCCAATGATCGGTCCAATCGGTTTCCTTCGTGCTCCCGGAGGTCAATTCGGCGACCAGGGAAAGAGCGGATCCGTTTCCGTGGCGGCCGGGAGCCCCGAACGCCTCCTCGTCCACCACGTACAGATCGGGCCCGAAGGCCCGGCCGCTTTCGGGGAACACGAACAGGAAAGGGGCGACCTCGACATCCTGCCCTTCGGGAACATGGGGAAGAAGCCTCTCCCGAAGCAACTTCATCACCGGACGAAATCGCAGGGGCCGCGGCTCCACGGGGACGATGCCCCGGCCGAGGATCTCGGCCCGCCTGCCATCGGGGCGCGCGTGCACGGCTCGCAACAGGGCGGGGAAGTCCCGCCCGGACGGCTCCCGGGTTCGGTCCACCGTGTCATGTCAACACATCCCCGAGTGCTCCGCGAGCGGGTGGGACGATGGCCGGGCCGGCCGGGCGAAGGAGACGAAGGACGAAGGAGGAGACGGTGGAGAAGCGGAGCGACGACATGCTGGTGGTGCTCACCACCACCGACAGCGCCGAGGCGGCGGAGGAACTGGCCGCCGGCGCGGTGGAGCGCCGACTGGCCGCCTGCGGGCAGGTGAGCGCGCCGATCACCTCCGTCTACCGGTGGCGGGGCGAGCTCCGGCGCGACCGCGAGTGGCAGCTGCTGCTGAAGACCACCCCCGCCCGCTGGGAGGCGCTGCGGGCCCACCTGGAGGAGGCCCACTCCTACGACGAACCGGAGATCATCGCCCTGCCGGTGGCGGCCGGCGCCGCCGGCTACCTGGGCTGGGTGGCCGAGGAGACCTCCGACCCCGCCGGGGAACCCACCGCGACGGGCGACTGAGCGGCTCCCCCGGTGCCGCCGGCACCGGCACCCGCGCCGGCGGTGTCCCCGAGCCCCCGGCCCGGCCCGGCCGGCTCCACCCGCACCGCGCACACCTTGAACTCGGGCATCCGTGAGGTGGGGTCCAGCGCCGGGTTGGTCAGGGTGTTGGCCCGGCCCGCCCCCGGCCAGTGGAACGGCATGAAGACGGTGTCCGGCCGGATGTCCGGGGTGATCCGGGTGGGCGCCACGGCCCGCCCCCGGCGCGAGGTCACCGCCAGCGGCTCGCCCTCCGTCACGCCCAGCCGCTCCGCAAGTCGGGGGTGCACCTGAACGAAGGGGCCCGGCGCGGCGGCGTTCAGCTCCGCCACCCGACGGGTCTGCGCCCCCGACTGGTACTGCGCCTGCACCCGGCCGGTGGTCAGGAACAGCGGATAGTCGGCGTCCGGCTCCTCGGCGGAGGGCCGGTGCTGCACGGGGACGAAACGCGCCCGTCCGTCGGGGGTGGCGAAGCGGTCCAGGAACATCCGGGGTGTGCCGGGATGCGGGACCGGTCGGGGCCCGGGGCCCGGGGCCTCGGCGGAGTGGTCGTTGGACGGGTCGTCCTCCCACCCGCCGACCGGTGTCCCCTCGTGGCCCCCGTCTCCGGGACCCGGTTCCGCCCCGGTGTCCGGACAGGGCCAGAACACCCCGTCCTCCGCGACGATCCGCCGGTAGGTGATCCCCGAGTAGTCCGCCTTCCCGCCGGCCGAGGCGCGGCGCAGCTCCTCGAACACCTCCTCCGGGTCGGTCGAAAAGCCCTTCTCCCAGCCCATCCGGGTGGCCAGGTCGTGCAGCACCCGCAGGTCGCTCCGGCACCCGGAGGGCGGCTCGGCCGCCTTGCGGCGCAGGATGACCCGGCCCTCCAGATTGGTCATGGTGCCGGTCTCCTCCGCCCACTGCGTCACCGGCAGCACCACGTCGGCCAACTCCGCGCTCTCGGAGAGCACCACGTCGCAGACGACCAGGAAGTCCAGCGCCCGCATCCGCTCCTCCACGTGCGCGGCACGCGGTGCGGAGACCACCGGGTTGGAGGCCAGCAGCAGCAGGGACCGCACCCCGTCCGGGGTGTCCCGCCCAAGCGCGTCCAACAGTTCGTAGGCGCTGCGACCGGGGCCGGGAAGCGAGTCCGGGTCCACCCCCCACACCCCGGCCACGTGCGTCCGCGCGTCGGCGTCCGCGAGCATCCGGTAGCCGGGCAGTTGGTCGGCCTTCTGGCCGTGTTCCCGTCCGCCCTGGCCGTTGCCCTGCCCGGTCAGGCAGCCGTACCCGGACAGCGGGCGGCCGGGCCGGCCCGTGGCCAGGGCCAGGTTGATCCACGCCCCCACCGTCTCGGTGCCCTTGGCCTGCTGCTCGGGGCCGCGTGCGGTGAGCACCATGGCGTGCTCCGCCCCGCAGAACCGTTCCACCACCTCGCGCATCGCCGGCAGCGACACCCCGGTGATGCGCTCGACCAGCTCGGGCCAGTGCGCCATCGCGGCGGCCCGGGCCTCCGGCCAGCCGGTGGTGCGCCGGGCGATGTACTCCTCGTCCACCCGCCCCTCGGCGATCACCAGGTGCAGCAGCCCCAGGGCCAGCGCCAGATCGGTGCCCGGACGCGGCGCCAGGTGCAGATCGGCGTGTTCGGCGGTGCGGGTGCGGCGAGGGTCCACCACGACCAGCGACCCGCCGTTCTCCTTCAGCTCCGTCAGGTACCGCAGGGCGGGCGGCATGGTCTCCACGAGGTTGGAGCCGACCAGGATCACGCAGCCGGTGCGGGGGATGTCGGCCAGCGGGAACGGCAGCCCCCGGTCCACGCCGAACGCCCGGGTTCCGGCGGCGGCGGCCGAGGACATGCAGAACCGGCCGTTGTAGTCGATCTGCGAGGTGCCCAGCACCAGCCGGGCGAACTTCCCGAGCGTATACGCCTTCTCGTTGGTCAGACCGCCGCCGCCGAAGACGCCGACCGCGTCCGCGCCGTGCCGGCGGCGGGTCGCGGTCAGCCCCTCCACCACCCGGTCCAGCGCCTCGTCCCACCCGGCGGGCTCCAACGGACCTCCGGGGGAGCGACGCACCAGCGGCTCGGTCAACCGCACCCGGGAGGCCAGCACCTCGGGCGCCGTGCGGCCCTTCCCGCACAGCGCCCCCCGGTTGACGGGGAAGTCCGTCCGCTCGACGATCCGCAGGCCCGCGGGGGTGCCGGGGTCGGGCCGCAGACCCATGCCGCACTGCAGGGCGCAGTAGGGGCAGTGGGTGGGCACGGTCCCGTCGGCACCGTCCACCGAGGCGGACGGCGGCCGGGACTCCGGCCCGGGGACGGCCCCGGCGGGGCTGGGGGATGCGCTCATACCGGTCAGTGTGGGTCGGCCGTGTTACGCCCGGCCCCCGGGCGCGTTACGCCCCCGGGGCGGTCGGCTCAGGTCCCCTCGCGGGGGTCGGTGAGCGCGGAGCAGAGCGGACGTGACGCGGGGGTAACCCACTGGTAACAAGCGGACCGCAAGCTGACGACATGAGCGTCACCGGCACCGCCCCCACCCTCGTCGCC
>NZ_VKHT01000452.1 GCF_014141535.1 Streptomyces alkaliphilus
AGTTGGCACACCTGCCCACACACCCGGACCACGACCCGGCAACCGAGGCACCGCCACACATCAGGAGTCTCAGGTGACCGACATGACCCACCACATCACCACCCTCCCCGAACAGCGCCGCACGCGGCCCCACGGTCCAATCCTTCGGTGCCCCGGGGCGGCAGAATTCGCCCACCGATGTCATCACATTCACGTTCGACTTCCGCAAAGTTGACATCTTTCCGGGCCCGCTTGAATGCGAGATTCATGTCGAGGACGACGTTCTTGCTCGCCGGCAAGACCATTCCACTCGTCATCATTTGATGGTGCGGCGCGCAGGGTCGCCTATGCGAATTCCGAGAATGGCATATGGAAAACAGGAGGAAGCAGTGGTGATCAGGGGATCTGTCGGCACCCTCACGGAGCTCTTCGGGCGGTCCGTGGAGGCGCACCCGCACCGCCCGGCCGTTCGTGATGACACCCGGACTCTGACCTATGCGCAGCTGGACGAGGAGTCCAACGCGGTCAGCGCGTTGCTGCGGAGGCATGGGGTGGGGGCCGAGGACCGTGTCGGGGTATATCTGCGCAGGTCGGTCGAGCTCTTCGTGGCGATCCTCGGAATTCTCAAGTCGGGGGCGGCCTATGTCGCCGTGGACAGCCGCTACCCGGACACCCGTCGCGATCTGATGCTGAACAGCAGCGGCGCGAAGATCGTGCTCACCGAGGCCGGATGGGAGGATCGACTGACGTCCGTGTCCGCCCGGATCGTCTCCATCGAAGACCGCGTCGCCGCGGACACCGCTCCGGCCGAAGAGGTTGTGGAACCGAACAGCGCGGCCGGCGTGCTGTTCACCTCCGGTTCCTCCGGCGAGCCCAAGGCGATTGTCCTGGAGCACCGCAATATCGTCTCCTTCGCCAGTAACCCGAGCCTGCCGGCGCTCACGACGGCGGACCGGGTCGGCCAGATATCCAGCATTTCCTTCGACGCTTTCCATTTCGAAATGTGGAGCACTCTCGGATACGGTGCGCAGGCGGTCATCCTCCCGCCCGTGCCGGATCTGCTGGCCGCCGACTTCCAGCGGCAGATGAGGCAGTACGGCATCACGGCGATGCTCGTGCCGACCATGGTGATCAACCACGTGGTGCGCGAGGACCGGGACGCCTTCGCCCCGCTGCGCGTCCTCCAGACCGGCGGCGACGTGCTCCTCCCGGCAGCCTGCCGGGCGCTGTTGGGCGGGCGGTTCAAGGGAACCCTCCACAACCTCTACGGTCCTGCCGAGATCACCACCGCCTGCACCGCGCATCAGGTGACGGCCGAGGACGCGGAGTCCGACGCCATTCCGATCGGCCTGCCCCTGGACGGAGTGTCGGTGCGGGTGCTCTCCCCGGAGCTGGAACCCGTGGCCCCCGGCGAGACCGGCGAGCTGTTCGTCAGCGGCCCCGGCGTGGCCCGCGGCTACCAGGACCGCCCCGAGCTGACCGACGAACGCTTCCTCACCCTGCCGGGCGAAGCCGACGGCACACGCATGTACCGCACCGGCGACTTGGCGCGGCAGCGCGAGGACGGCGCCTTGATGTTCGTCGGCCGTGCCGACAACCAGGTCAAGATCCGTGGCTACCGGGTCGAACCCGGTGAGGTCGAGCGAGGTCTGTGCCGCTACCCCGAGGTCCGGGAAGCCGTCGTGCTGCCGCAGGGCGAGGGCAACGACCGACGTCTGGTGGCGTTCGTGGTGCTCGACGAAAGCGGCCCGGGCGTCAAAGAGCTGCGCGAGCGGGCCGAGCGCGACCTGCCGGACTTCATGGTGCCCAGCCGGTTCATCATGCAGGACCGGATCCCGGCGACGGCGCACGGCAAGCGCGACCTCGACGCCCTGCGCGAGGTGCTCGCCAAGCACCTGGCGCGCGAGGAGTCGTACGCGGGTCCGCGGACCGACACCGAGCGGTTCCTCGCCGGCCTCTGGGAGAACCTGCTCAGCACCGAACGCGTCGGCAGGGACGAGGACTTCTTCGGCCTGGGCGGCCACTCGCTGCTCGCCTTCCGTATGCACCACCGCATCAACCGCGAGCTCGGCCTCTCCCTCCCCTTCCCGGTGCTGCTCAACAACACCGTGCTGAAGGACCTCGCGGCGGCCATCGACGCGTCGCGCGAAGGAGCGACGGCATGACCCGGCGGCTGGTTTCCGGGCTCCGGTTCAGGCCTGCCGACGAGGTCCGCCGGCTGCGTTCGAACTTCCTGCACGGCATCACCCACCTTCCGGTGGAGGTCATCCGATGAGTACCCCCGCCGACGACGGCCCCTACGGGTTCGGTGAGCGCATCGAACAGGTGGTGGCCCACCATGCCCGGCTTCGGCCCCACGCGGTCGCCGTTCAACAGGGTGAACGGAAGATCACTTACGGCGAGTTGACTGAGCGGGCCGAGACGGTGGCGGCCGCGCTGAGCCGGCTCCGTGTCGAGCCCGGCCGGCACATCGCGGTGCGCATACCGCGCTCCCCGGAACTGGTGACCGCGCTGCTCGGCGTCCTGCGCGCGGGCGCCTCCTATGTGGCGATCGACCCGCAGTGGCCGCAGGCACGGGTGGAGGAGACGCTCCGGGGCACGGATACGGCGCTGTGCGTCATCGATGCGCCCGGCGCGCGGACCGTCCCGGCCGGGGCGGAGGTGCGCACCGTCACCCTCGCCTCCCTGCTGGAGCTCGGGCGCACCGCTCCGGTCCCCGAGCCGCTGTACGACGGCACCGCGACGGCCAGCGTCTTCTACACCTCCGGCTCCACCGGGAAACCCAAGGGGGTGCTCTCCCCGCACCGGGGAACCATCCGCACCCTGGTCAACTGCCCGGCTATTCCCCTCGGCCGGGACTCGGTGTTCCACCAGGCGGCTCCGCTGCCGTGGGACGGGCTCTCGCTCGAGCTGTGGGCACCGTTGCTCAACGGCGGCCGCTGCGTCCTGATGGACCGGGCGGCCACGGCGCTGGACGCACAGGGGCTGGAGGTGGCCATACGGCAGGGCGTGAACAGCCTCTGGCTCACCAGCTCGCTGTTCAGCGTGCTGGCGGAGGAACGGATCGAGCTCTTCGGCGCGGTGCGCCTGCTGCTGGTCGGCGGCGAGCGTGTGTCGGTGAGCAACGCCCGCCGCGTGCTGACCGAGTTCCCCGCTCTGCACATGGTCAACGGATACGGGCCGGTCGAGAGCACCATTTTCGCCACCACCCACGTGATCCGCCCGGCCGACGTGGATGAGGGCAGCACGGAGATCCCGATCGGGACGCCGGTGCCCCGCACCACGGTGGCCCTGCTCGGCGCGGACGGGCGGCCTGTCGCGGACGGCGACATGGGCGAGATCGCGGTCGCCGGCGACGGAGTGGCCCTCGGCTACGCGGGCGCCCCCGAGGAGACCGCTCGGCGGTTCTTCACCCGGGGCGGCGTGCGCTTCTACCGCACGGGCGACCTCGCGGTGCGCGACGCCGAGGGACTGCTGCGCTACCGGGGGAGGACCGACCACCAGTTCAAGATCCGGGGGGTGCGGATCGAGGCCGGCGAGGTCGAGGCCGTCCTGGAGAACCACCCCGAGGTCACCGCCTGCTGTGTTGTTCCGCTGGAGACGGCGCCCGGGCGGGTACAGCTCGCGGCGGCCTACACGACTGTCCACCAGCAGCCCCTGGACGAGGCGGGATTGACGGAGCACGCGGCACACAGCCTGCTCGACGCGATGGTGCCGACGCGACTGGCACACGCCGTGCAGCTCCCGCTGAACGCCAACGGGAAGGCCGACCGCAAGGCGGTGGAGGCGCTGCTGCGTCGCAGCGCCGGACCCGCCGGCGCCGCGACGCAGCAGCCGACCCGGGACAGCCCGGTCCTGGACGACATCCGCGCGCTGCTCGGCGCGGCGCACCTGGCCGAGGACGACGACCTCGTCATGGCCGGGGCGAACTCGCTCGACGTGATCCGACTGGCGGCCCGGGTCGGCGCCCGGCTGGGCGCCCGCCTGACCGCCTCCGACGTCTACCGGCTGCGTACGGCGCGCGCCATCACCGCCCACTGCGCGCAGGCGGCCCCCGGCGAGCAGCTGCCCGCCCCC
>NZ_VKHT01000453.1 GCF_014141535.1 Streptomyces alkaliphilus
GCACCGGGTCGGGCGGTCCACCCCTCGGAAGAGGGTGACCCCCGTCCCCCGGTGGCATGTACCCTGGTCCCGGTCCATGACCGGGGCGCATAGCTCAGCGGTAGAGCGCTTCCCTTACAAGGAAGATGTCACAGGTTCGATCCCTGTTGCGCCCACCGGAACATTTCCGCTCACACCCGTGGCGTCGTCGGTTCGGGGCCCCGATCCCGTCCGCCGGACGGGATGGCCGCCTGACCCCCGGGACACCCGGTGTGCGCCCGGAGCCCCGGCGGTGGTGTCCCCGTCCCGGGGGCGGGCTCATCGAGAACATTCGGCCCTCGACGTGATGCCGTGGGCGATCGCCGCCCGTCCGGATCGCGTGGCGGCCCCCGGGCGAGGGGCGGAAGGGGGGTCTCAGCCGGCGGCCGGTGCCGGGGAGCGGCGCAGGAAGCGGCCGGCGAACGCCCCGACCAGCAGCAGCGCGGCCAGGGAGGCCAGCGTGCCCGGCCAGCCACCGCCCAGCAGGGAGACCCCGAGGTAGCCCAGGCCCACGCTGTACCCGGCCCAGACCACCGCGGCCACCGCCGACCAGGGAAGGAAGTCGCGTTGGCGACGTCTGCTGGCGCCCGCGCCGAGGCTTACCACCGCCCGGCCCGCGGGGGCGAAGCGCGCCACGATCACCAGGGGGCCGCCGCCACGTGCCAGCACCTCGCCCAGCCGCGCCCGGGCCGCGACCAGCCTGCGGGAGCGGGAGATGAACCCCTCCAGACGTCGACCGCCGTGCAAGGCGAGCCGGTAGGCGGCCAGGTCGCCGATGATCGAGGCGCTGGCCGCGCACAACAGCAGTACCAGGACCTCCGGCAGGTGGGTGCCGGGGACCGGGCCGGGGAGGCCGTACGCCTCGGCGGCGGTGCCCGCGGCGACGGCCGCCGCCGCGACCACCAGTGCGCCGCTGGGGAGCAGGGGCACGAAGACGTCCAGCAGGACGCAGAGCATCACGGCCACATAGATCCACGGGGCGTACAACAAAATCCCGAGGGTTTCCGGCACGGGCCTCTCCCGGATGCGATCGATGTCACCTGCGGTGTCGTCGGGCCGTTTCCGGAAGGGCGTGCGCCGGCGGTGGGAGCGGCGGCCGGCTCGCGCGGGCGGGGGCAACACCGTTCCGCCGTACAGCCTATGCCGGGCTCCCCCGGAAGGGGCACGGGGGTGCGCCGGCGGATCCGGAATCCGGCGTTCCGGCACGGGCGGGGTCGCCCGGGCCGGCGTGGATGATTCCGCCCCGACCCCGGCGTCACGCGGATGGGCCGGACGGGTGTCGACGCCCCCTCGAACAGGGCGGCGGGCCCGTGGCGGATGGAGGGCGGCGGCGCGTTCTCACATCGCGCGCAGGCCCCGGTCGGCGAAGGTGATCAACCACTCGAAACTCTCGTCGATGTCGGTACTCCATTGGAAGCCGTTGGCCGTCTGCAGGGTGGCGAAGCCGTGGCAGAGGCTGCGGAGCATCCGCAGGGCGTGGTCCACGTCGGCCTCCCCGATCCCGTAGCCCCGCAGGACCGCGGTGAACGCGTCGAGCAGTCGCCGGCCCGCGAGGGCCAACGGATCGTCCGGCCCCGACGGTTCCATGCCGATCGTCGCGGCGTACCGGCCCGGGTGCTCCAGGACGAAGCCGCGGAAGGCGCGTGCCGCGGCCGCCAGGGCGTCACGGCCCGCGCGCCCCCGGACCGCATCGTCGACCGCGTCGGCGGCCTCGCCCAGTGCCAGGGCCGCGATGCGCCGCTGGAGGTCCTCCTGGCCGCCCACGTGCTTGTACAGGGAGGGCGTGCGCACCCCCACCCGCTCGGCGAGCAGGCCCATCGTCAGGTGGGGGAGGCCCACCTCGTCGGCGAGGGCGGCGCCGGCCGCGACCACGGCCGCCGGGTCCAGGCCGACCCTAGGCACGGGCGGCGTCCGAACGGAGGAAGTCGAGCACGAGCGAGGCCACCCGGTCGGGGAATTGGTCGTGCGGGTAGTGCCCGGCCCCCTCGATCATCTCGAGTCGCCCGAGGCCGGCCGGGAGGGCGTCGACGATCGCCGAACCCTCGGCGTGCGGGTCGGCCCAGTCGGGGTCGAGCGTGCCCATCACGACCAGGACGGGACAGCGGACGTCGCCGAGTAGCGCGCCGGCGTCGGTCGGGGCGCTGCGGCCCATGCCCCGCAGGGCCCTCATCCGGCCCGGTTCGCGCAGCAGGGAGTCGACGCGGTCGAGTCGTTCGGTCCAGTGGGCCGGTTTCACGCCGGGGTAGGCCAGGTCGAGGTACGAGCGCCAGAGCGACACGCTGCCGAGGACCCCCGCGCCGAGCAGCCGCAGCATGGCCCGGCGATAGCGCCTCACGCGCAGGTCGCCGGGACGGATCGACTGCTTGCGGGTGAAGGGTGCCAACTCGACCACCGAGCTGATCAGGGAGGGCTCCCGCGCCGCGGCGATGGTCGCGGCGCCGCCGGAGAACGAGTGGCCGACGAGGGCGGCCGGACCGCCCAGTCGGCGGATGAGGGCGAGCAGGTCGTCCGCGACGGCGGTGCGGCTCCAGCTCGGCCAGTCGACGTCGGACTCACCGCAGCCGCGCAGGTCGACCGCGGCGACCCGGTGGCCCCCCGCCGCCAGGCGCGGGACCACGGCCCGGTACGCGGCGCGGCTGTCGCCCATGCCGTGGGCGAGAACGATCAGCGGGCCGACCCCTGTCACCTCGTAGGCGATCGTGCCGCCCTCGACGGCGAGGTGCTCGGTCATGGGACCTCCCGGAAGTGGCTAATGAGATTAGCCAAAAGCTAATCTCATTAGCCTGAGCTGTCAAACGGGCGGCTCGGTGCTGCTCCCGGCCGGGAACAGCACCGAGCCGCCGCGCGAGGGACCGGGCACGGACCCGGGCGGGGCGCCGGGAGCGTGACCGGCGGTGTGGGCCGGCTCGACCGCGACGCGGCCGGGGTGGGGTCCCGTCACCCCCGAGGAGGGGGTCCGAAGCCGGCCGCGGGGACCCCGTCCCGACCACGGGCCGTGGAAGCCCCCGGTGGGGTGCCGTCCTCGTTCACCCCTTCGTCGCCCCGGTCCGGAACGCCCCCGCTTCCGTCCCGGGACGCCCGGCGGGTACATTGGTCGGCACTGAAGGGGAGTAGCCCGTCGCCGGCCCGTCGACACACTGGTCCGCCGCCCACGCGGTGGACCCGGCGCCCGGGGGCGGAGGGAGCGCGGTCCACGCGGTCCGTCCGTCGGCGAGACCTTCGGCCGCAGTGTCATCGACGCTGCCGTGCCGAAGCGTGCGCTCCCCGCGGACACCTCGGTGCGGCACGAGCCCCGGAAGGACCGAGGAAACCGTGTTCACCCTCTCCGTCGCCGCCGTGACCTTCGGCGTCGTCTTTCTCGCCGAGTTGCCCGACAAGACCGCGCTGGCCGGCCTGCTGCTCGGCACCCGCTTCCGCGCCTCCTACGTCTTCGTGGGCGTGGCCGCCGCGTTCGTGGTGCACGTGGCGCTGGCCGTGGCGGCGGGCAGCGTGCTGACGCTGTTGCCGCAGCGCCCGTTGCAGGCGGTGGTGGGAACCCTCTTCCTGCTCGGCGCCTTCCTGTTGCTGCGCAAGCGTCCCGATGAGGACGAACAGGTGCGGGCCCCGGCCGACACCTCGTTCTGGAAGGTCTCCGGAGCGGGCTTCATGCTCATCCTGGTCGCGGAGTTCGGCGATCTGACCCAGATCATGACGGCGAACCTGGCCGCCCGCTACGAGGATCCGCTGTCGGTGGGGATCGGGGCGGTCCTGGCGCTGTGGGCCGTGGCCGGGATCGGCATCCTCGGTGGCCGGGCACTGATGCGCCGGGTGCCGCTGCGGTTGATCACCCGCGTCGCGGCGACGGTGATGTTGATCCTGGCAGCCCTGAGCTTCTGGGAGGCGATCACCGGCTGAGGCCGTCGCCCACACCGAACCGCGACGTGCCGTCCGCCCCGATCGAGTCGGGGGGACTGCACGTCGCGGTGGGGAAGTGCCGTCCGGCGCACGCACCCGGCGGGGTGGTGGGCGCGGGCGCCGGACGGGGTTCGGGAGC
>NZ_VKHT01000454.1 GCF_014141535.1 Streptomyces alkaliphilus
GGTCGTCGGCGCCCTCGGGCCGGGGGCGGCGCCGGTAGACTTCTCCTCTCACCGCAACATCGGTCCCCGGAGGAGTGCATGGCAGCCAGCGACCGGCCGACGGGAGCGGGCAGGACGGACGGTCTGCTGCGCGCGTCCCTGAGCGCCATCGCCCCGGGCACGCAGCTCCGGGACGGTCTGGAGCGCATCCTGCGGGGCAACACCGGCGGGCTCATCGTGCTCGGCTTCGACCGCACGGTGGAGTCCCTGTGCTCCGGCGGGTTCGTGCTGGACGTGGAGTTCACCGCGACCCGCCTGCGGGAGCTGTGCAAGCTGGACGGCGCGGTGGTCCTGGACCGCGACAGCACCAAGATCGTGCGGGCCGGCGTGCAGTTGGTGCCGGACTCCGACATTCCGACCGAGGAGACCGGCACCCGGCACCGCACGGCGCAACGGGTGTCGATCCAGACCGGTTTCCCGGTGGTGTCGGTGAGCCAGTCGATGCGGTTGATCGCGCTGTACGTGGACGGGCAGCGGCGGGTGCTGGAGGACTCCGGGGCGATCCTGTCGCGGGCCAATCAGGCGCTGGCCACGCTGGAGCGGTACAAGCTGCGGCTGGACGAGGTCACCGGCACGCTCTCCGCGCTGGAGATCGAGGACCTGGTCACCGTCCGGGACGTGGCGGCGGTGGCGCAGCGGCTGGAGATGGTGCGTCGGATCGCGGCGGAGATCGCCGAGTACGTGGTGGAGCTGGGCACCGACGGGCGCCTGCTGTCCCTGCAGTTGGAGGAGTTGATCGCGGGCGTGGAGCCGGAGCGGCAGCTGGTGGTGCGCGACTACCTGCCCGAGGCGAGCGCGAAGCGGTCGAAGAAGGTGTCCACCGCGCTGGCGGACCTGGACGCGCTCACCCACCCCGAATTGCTGGAACTGCCGATGGTGGCCCGGGCCATGGGGTACAGCACCTCGCCGGAGACGCTGGACAGCGCGGTCTCGCCGCGCGGTTTCCGGCTGCTGGCGAAGGTGCCGAGGCTGCCGGGCGCGGTGATCGACCGGCTGGTGGACCACTTCGGCGGGTTGCAGAAGCTGCTGGCGGCCTCGGTGGACGACCTCCAGGCGGTGGACGGGGTGGGTGAGACCCGGGCCCGCTCGGTGCGCGAGGGGCTCTCGCGCCTGGCCGAGTCCTCCATCCTGGAGCGCTACGTCTGACCGGTGTGCCGGGGTCCTCCCGGCGGATCCCGGCCGGCGCGGGTTCCGATGGGGCGGGCCGATGATGTCCGATACCGCCCTGTTCTCCCCCGTGATCACCTTCCGTGGGGTCGGGCCGTGCACCTGATCCCCGCTCCGGTGGAGCTCCTGTCCGGTCCGACGGAGGGCGGCGCGTTCGTCCTCGACCCCGACACCCGGCTGGTCGCGGACGCGGCGAGCGGGACGACCGAACGGTGGCTGACCTCCGTGCTCGGTCCGGCGATCGGCCTGTCGCTGCGCTCCGGCGGGCCCGGCGCGCGGAACGCGATCACCGTGCGGGTCGCCGAGCGGCTCGCGGGGCGCGGCCCCGAGGCGTACGAACTGGTGGTGGACGCCTCCGAAGTGGTGATCGAGGGCGGTGGACCGGCCGGGGTGCTGTGGGGGGGCGCAGACCCTGCGGCAGTTGCCGGGCCCGGACGCCTTCCGGCGCGCCCCGCTGCGCCACGGCCCCCTGAGGGTACCGCCGGTGCGGATCGTCGACGCCCCCCGCTTCGCCTGGCGCGGCATGATGCTCGACGTCGCCCGCCACTTCATGCCCAAGGACGGTGTGCTGCGGTACCTCGACCTGCTCGCCGCCCACAAGCTGAACGTGCTGCACCTGCACCTGACCGACGACCAGGGGTGGCGGATGCCCGTGGAACGGTATCCGCGGCTCACCGAGGTGGGGTCCTGGCGGGCCCGCACCCGACAGGGGTTCGGTGGGGACGCCCGGTGGGAGGAGCGTCCGCACGGTGGCCATTACACCCGCGACGACCTGCGGGAGATCGTGGCGTACGCCGCGGCGCGGCACATCACGGTCGTCCCCGAGATCGACCTGCCCGGCCACTCACAGGCCGCCATCGCGGCTCATCCCCGGTTGGGCAACACCGATGTGGTGGACACCTCCGCGCTGAGGCCGTGGGACCGCTGGGGCATCAACCCGAACGTGCTGAACGTCTCCGAGGCGACGGTGGAGTTCTACGAGAACGTCCTGACCGAGGTGTTGGAGATCTTCCCCTCCGAATGGATCCACGTCGGCGGCGACGAGTGCCCGAAGGAGCAGTGGCGGGCCTCCCCCGCCGCGCAACGCCGCATCCGGGAGCTGGGCCTCGCCGACGAGGACGAATTGCAGAGTTGGCTCATCCGCCACTTCGACCGGTGGTTGGCGGAGCGGGGGCGTCGGCTGGTCGGCTGGGACGAGATCCTCGAAGGGGGATCGGCGCCGGGCGCGACGGTGATGTCCTGGCGGGGGTACGAGGGTGGTCTCGCGGCGGCGCGCGCCGGACACGACGTGGTGATGTGCCCGCAGCAGCACACCTATCTCGACTGGCGCCAGTCCGAGGACCCCGACGAGCCGGTGCCGATCGCGCACGCCCGCACCCTGAGGGACGTCCACCGTTTCGAGCCGGTGCCGGAGTCGCTGACGGATGCGGAGGCGGCACGGATCATCGGTGTCCAGGCCAACGTCTGGACCGAGACCATGGACAGCGCCCGGGCCGTGGACTACATGGTTTTCCCGCGCCTGGCCGCCTTCGCGGAGGTCGCCTGGAGCCCTCGGCCGGGGACGGTCGAGCGGGACTTCGGCGATTTCGGGCGCCGGATGGAGGCCGCCCACCACGCCCGGCTCGACGCGCTCGGGGTGGAGTACCGTCCGCCGTCCGGTCCCCGGCCCTGGCAGCGGCGCCCCGGGGTGCCGGGCCGTCCCCGGGACGGGGCCCCGCCGGCACGGTGACGCCGGCCCGACGGTCCGCCGTTTCGCCCGGGCGACCCTAGTCCTCCTCGAGGCGGAAGGTGGTGCGGGCCACCGGAAAGCCGTCGATCTCGGCCTCGGCCAGGTAGGTGCCGTACGGCGCCTCGGGGCCCCGGGTGTCGCAGTCCTCGACGGAGCGACGACGGTCCCAGGTGATGATCCGCTCCGTCCCGTCGTCCGCGGGCACGGCCACCGGGGCGGAGGCGGAGCCGGTGGGGCAGGTGGTGGAGTCCCAGATCGTCCGATTGCCGTCGTCGGTGCGGGTCATGGTGAGGGTGAACGAGCGGTGGCCGAGATCGGCGCGGCAGTCGGCGGACGAGGTGTTCGTCAGGGTCAGCCGCAGTCGGGGGAGTTCACCGGGCGGGTAGGAGTTGGAGACCGGGGACAGCGAGAGTTCGAGGGCTCCCCCGGGACAACGGGGCAGGGATGCGGGGACCGCGCCGCCGGAGCCCGTCGAGCCGCCGGACGAACCGCCGTCGGAGCCGCCGGCCCCACCCGAGCCGGCCGGGGCGGCCGGGTCGTCGATAGCGATGCCCTCCACGTCACCCGCACCGGGGCCCGCCGGGTCGCCGTCCCCGTCCGCGCCGTCGCCGGTGCCGTCGTCGGTGCCCTCCGCGTCCCCGGTGTCTTCCCCGGCGTCGTCGTCGGCGTCGTCGTCTTCATCCCCCGGGTCCCGGCCACCGGGCCGGTCCTCGACGAGATCCCCGTCCCCGTCCCCGTCCTCGTCCGGTTCGGGGGAGATGGAGGTGGCCGGGCCCCCGGCACCGTCGTCCCCGGACCCCGTGGAGCCCGTGCCCCCGATGTTCATGGCCCACCAGACCAGCAGGCCCAGCGAGGCCAGCAGGAGCAGCGCAACGGCCCGCCGCCGCCAATAGATGGAGGAGGGCAGCGGTCCGACCGGAGTGCGCAGAGATCCCACGCGCAAACTCTACGCTGCCCGCGCCCCCCAACAGCGGCGTTCCCCCGGCGGGTTGCGCTTGCGCGCACGTCCGTTCGGGGTGAGCCCGGCGTCGGGCGGCGCGCTCCGTTCCCGCCACGGTGTCGGACATGCCAGGATCGTGGGGCGATGACACCGAATTCCTCCGCCGCCACGG
>NZ_VKHT01000455.1 GCF_014141535.1 Streptomyces alkaliphilus
CAGTAGGCCCCCCGGCCCCCCGCCACCGCCCGGGCCGTGCGGGCCAGTACGTCCAGGTCCCCGGTCAGCGACCAGTTGTCGGTGTAGGACAGGTCCAGGGCCAGGCTCTCGTCCCAGGAGAGGTCCGAGCGGCCCCCCACCTGCCAGGGGCCGGTCAGACCGGGCCGCACCTCCAGGCGGCGGTGCTCCACAGGTCCGTAGCGGGCGACCTCCTCCGGCAGCGGGGGACGCGGACCCACCAGGGACATCTCCCCGCGCACCACGTTCCACAGCTGTGGTAGCTCGTCCAGGGAGCTGCGGCGCAGCAGTCGACCGACCCGGGTCACCCGGGGATCGTGCCGCATCTTGAACAGCGGGCCGCTCTGCTCGTTGGCCTCCTCCATGGAGCCGCGCAACCGAGCCGCGTCCGGCACCATGCTGCGGAACTTCCACATGACGAAGGGGACGCCCCGGTGACCGATCCGACGCTGACGGAAGAGCACGGGGCCGCGCGAGTCCAGGCGCACGGCCAAGGCGATCAGGGCGAACAGGGGGGCCAGCACGACCAGCCCCAGCGCCGCCCCGACCCGGTCCAGCAGGTGTTTGACCAGCAGCGGGGGACCGCCCCGGGCGGGCGCGAGGACCTGGATCAGTTGCAGTCCGGCGGCGGTGGAGACACGTACCCGTCGGGGTGAGACGTCGCTCAGGCCGGAGGAGATCACCAGGGGCAGTCCGGCGTCCTGCACCTGCCAGGAGAGCCGGCGCAGGCGTTCACCGGTCAACCGGCTGCCGGGGATGACGAGGACCAGATCGGCGCCGCAGCGGCGCACCGCACCCGTCACGACCCCCTCGTCCGGGTCGCCCTCCGCCGGGGAGGGGCGGTCGGGCACCGGCCCGGAGCCCAGGCGGCCGGTCACCGGGAGGCCCCCGGACGGCTCACCCGCTCCGACCGGCACGGTTCCGACCACCACGTAGGGGTGGTCGGTGCGGGCCGCGAGCCGGGCGGTGACGTCACCGACCGGCCCCGCCTCGCCCACCACCAGGACCCGGCGAACGGCCTCCGCCGCCCGACGGCGGGCGGTCAGCCGGCGATGGATCAGGGCACCGGCGAGGGCGGACAGGAACAGCGCGGGCAACAGGGCGGCCAGGGCCGCGCCGATCGCGGAGTTCTCCCCGGTGAGCACCCGCAGCAGGGCCAGGACCCCCACCAGCAGCGCCCAGTCGTGTGCGGCGGCCAGCAACCCGCGGGACTCGCCGATCACGCGCCGGACGTAGCGCAGGTGGCCGGCGCGGATCACCAGCCAGGCCGAACAGGCGACCACCGCCGAGAGCACGGGGCGCCCCTGACCGGTGAGGTGGTACACACCGGCGACCGGGACGAGCACCCCCAGGGCGTCGCTCGCCACCGCGAGGGGGGCGTAACCGCGCCCCTTGGCACCGGCACCGTCGGGCAGGCCCCGTATCGGCGGCCGGCCGACCCCGCCGCCCTCGCGACGCGACGCGCGGGCGGTACGGGTCGTGCGGGTGGTACGGGTCGTGCGAGTGGTGTCGGACGTACCGACGTGCTGCATGAAACCCCCCGGAAACCGTCAGGAACCCCTGTCGTCTCCCCGCACGGACCGGCATCTCCCCATGCCGCTCCGCGGGTACTCGACTGATGAGAGTAGGCGATCCAACTTGTGTTCGGTTGGGGTTCGTTGGAACTTTCCCCCGGGGTCGGTCGGGGTTGGCCGCTTTCATGCCGCACCGATCGGAACCGTTCCCTCCGGCCCTCCCGTGGAGCTTCCGGGGGAACCGGCAGGTCACCGGGGGAGGAGCGGGAGCCCCCGCCCGGACGGGTGGGTCGGAGGTGATTCCGGGGACATGGCCGGGACCGACCACCGGACGACGGCGAGTGACTCGGATCACGTCCGCGCCGGGATCCGGAAGGGCCGTGTCGCGAACGCCAACACCCCTTCGGGCGAGTCCGGTTGTCGATCGGGTGGCGTGTACGGTCCCGGCCGGCCCGCTCAGCGCGCGGCGCGCACCGGCACGATGAGCGGGGCGTCGGTGTCCGGATGGCGCAGCACATCCACCGGCTGCCGGTACACCTCCCCGATCAACCCCCCGGTCAGCACCTCCGCCGGCGGCCCGTCGGCGGCGATCCGTCCGTCGTGCAGCACCACCACCCGATCCGCGTACGCCGCGGCCAGGGCGAGGTCGTGCAGGACCACCACCACCGCCTCGCCGGCCGCCGCCCGCTGCCGGCACAGCCGCAGCACCAGCTCCTGGTGGCGCAGGTCCAGCGCGGCGGTGGGTTCGTCCAGCAGGGTCAGCGGGGCCCGCTGCGCCAGTACCCGGGCCAGGGCCACCCGGGCCCGCTCGCCGCCGGACAGTTCGGCGAAGGAGCGTTCGGCGAAGGGGGACACCTCGGTCGCGGCCATGGCCGCCGCGACCACCGCGTCGTCCCGCTCCTCGGCCGGGGTCCCCGCCCACGGGGCGCGGCCCATCCGCACCACCTCGGCGACGGTGAACGGGAAGGAGAGTGTCGTCGCCTGCGGCAGCACCGACCGTCGCAGCGCCAGCTCCCGGGCACGCCACCGCGGCGCGGGGCGACCGTCCAGGACCACCTCCCCGGTGTCGGCGGGGGTGTCGGCGGCCAGGGCGGACAACAGGGTGGACTTCCCGGCGCCATTGGGACCGATGAGCACCAGCACCTCACCGGCGACGACCCGCAGCGAGGCGTCCCTCAACACCGATCGGTCGCCGCGCCGCACCCCCAGCGCCCGCGCCTCGGCGAGGACGTCGCCCGGGGACGGTCGGGCCGGCGGCTTCACGGCGGCCGGCAGCAGCGCCTCGCGCACCGCCTCCCGTCGGCGCTCCCACCATGCGGGGCTCATGCCCATCCCCCCTGTCGACGTCGGGTCCGGCGCAGCAGCCAGAAGAAGAACGGGCTGCCGATCAGCGCCGTCAGCACCCCCAGCGGCATCTCCGCCGGCGCGGCGATCGTGCGCGCCGCCAGGTCGGCCGCGAGCAGCACCAGGGCACCGGCCAGGGCGCTGCCGGGGATCAGGAAGCGGTGCCCCGGCCCGGCGATCATTCTCAGCAGGTGCGGCACCACCAATCCGACGAAGGTGATGATGCCCGCCACCGCGACCGCCGCCGCCGTCAGCAGTGCCACCAGCACGATCAACGCGATCCGCATCCGTTCCACGTCCACGCCCAGGTGGCGGGCGGGGCGTTCGCCGAGCGAGAGCAGGTCCAGCCGCCGGGCGTACAGGGGGGCGACCAACAACCCCAACGCCGCGCAGGGCAGGACCGCGAGGACCTTGGGCCAGGTGGCCTGCGCCAGCGAGCCCAGCTGCCAGAAGGTGATCTCGGAGATCTGCGCGTTGTCGGCGAAGAAGATGCTCAGACCGATCAGGGCACCGGCGAAGGCGTTGACCGCGATGCCGGTGAGGATCAGGGTCACCACCTCGGTGCGTCCTGCCGAGCGGGAGAGGACGTACACCACCAGCACCGTCGCCAGGCCCGCGATGAACGCCCCCACCGTGACCGTCCAACTCCCCAACACGGTCAGACCGAAGGCGATCGAGGCCACCGCGCCCACGGCCGCGCCGGAGGAGATGCCGATGACCCCGGGCTCCGCCAGCGGGTTGCCGAACACACCCTGCATCAGGGCGCCGGCGCACCCCAGGGAGGCGCCGACCAGCAGCGCCAGCACGATCCGGGGCAGTCGGATGTTCCACAGCACGCTCTCGGGCACCTGCTCCAGGGGCGCACCCCCGACACCGAGGCGGTGCGCGGCGGAGGAGAGGATGTCGTCGACCGGGATGTGGTACGCGCCGATACCGGCGGAGAGCAGGGAGAGCAGCAGCACACCGGCTGTCAGTCCCAGGGTCAGCAGCACCGTCGTGCCGCGCGGACGTCTCCCGCCGGTGGGCCGGCCCGGGCCGCCCGGTCCGGCCGGGCCGGCGGGCTTCGTCAACACCGGCCTCCGGGGCGCCGCGTTCTCGTCGTCCGCCGCCGACAGGGCGTCGCGCCCCGCTTCGGCGATCGGGACGTCACGGGGGGCGGGAGACGGGGCG
>NZ_VKHT01000456.1 GCF_014141535.1 Streptomyces alkaliphilus
GTGGGGGAGTCCCGCCGGTGGGTGGGGTCGGGACGGTGCTCACGCCGTCCCCCTTCCGCCGGCGGTGTGTCCGGCGACGAGGACGAGCGCGAGAGCGAGGGCGAGGAGGGTGGTGGTGCCGAGGCCGACGACCATCTCGGTCCACCACCGGCGGGAATCGGGGGCCATGGGGCCATCATGGACCGGCGGGTGAGGGAGCGGTAGCGGATTGTGCGCCCGGCCGGCTCCGGGAGGCCCGTCCGGTCGTCGGGTTCCGGAACCGCCCGAATCACGCCGGGGGCCGGCGGCGGACACCCCGACTGCGAGAATGGCCGGCATGGAGCAGCGTGAATTCGGCAGGTCGGGGCAGCGGGCATCGGTGATCGGACTCGGCACCTGGCAACTGGGCGCCGACTGGGGAGAGGTGAGCGAGAAGGACGCCATGGCCGTGCTGGACGCGGCGGCGGAGGCCGGGGTCACCTTCCTGGACACCGCCGATGTCTACGGGGACGGCCGCAGTGAGCGCCTGATCGCCGCCTGGCGCCGGGAGAACCCGGGCGTCGGAGTGATGGTGGCGACCAAGATGGGCCGCCGCGTCGAGCAGCTCCCCGAGCACTACAGCCTCGACAACTTCCGTGCCTGGAACGACCGTTCGCGCGCCAACCTCGGCGTGGACACCATCGACCTGGTGCAGCTGCACTGCCCGCCGACCGCCGTGTACTCCTCCGACGAGGTCTTCGACGCCCTCGACACCCTCGTCGCGGAGGGCCGCATCGCCCGCTACGGCGTCAGCGTGGAGACCTGCGAGGAGGCCCTGGCCGCCATCGCGCGCCCCGGCACCACCTCGGTGCAGATCATCCTCAACCCCTTCCGTCTCAAGCCGCTGGAGCGGGTCCTGCCCGCCGCCCGGGAGGCCGGGGTCGGGATCATCGCCCGGGTGCCGCTGGCCTCGGGGCTGCTGTCCGGCCGGTACACCGCCGACACCACCTTCTCCGCCGACGACCACCGTACCTACAACCGGGAGGGGCAGGCCTTCGACCGGGGGGAGACCTTCTCCGGCGTGGACTTCGCCACCGGGGTGGAGGCGGCCCGCGAGTTCGCCGCCCTCGCCCCGGAGGGCGCCACCCCCGCGCAGACGGCGCTGCGGTGGATCCTCCAGCAGCCCGGCGTGACCACCGTGATCCCCGGCGCGCGCTCCCCGGAGCAGGCCCGCGCCAACGCGGCGGCGGCCGACCTCGCGCCGCTGCCGGACACCACGCTGGAAGCCGTGCGCGAGCTGTACGACCGGCGGATCCGGCCGCAGGTGCACGACCGCTGGTGACCCGCCCGGGCCGCGCCCCGCACCGCCGCCGGGCGGCGCGGGGCGCCGCCCGGCTCACACGGCGGTGGGGGCGTGCCGGAACACCTCGCGGTCGTGCCAGGCCAGGTACTCCACCGCCGGCCACGCCTTCGGGTCGGCCGGTCGCCGCAGCGGGGCGCCGTCCAGTTCCAGGACGGCGCGGCCGGCGGGCGTCTCCGCCTCGTACGACGGGGAGACCCGGAGGCGGGTTTCGGCACCGGTGGTCAGCCCCAGCACCCCGTGGTCGAAGAGGCGGTGGTGCAGGACGCACAGTGCCAGGCCGTTGTCCTTCCGGTCCGGGCCGCGCTGGCTGTGCCAATGGATGTGCGCCGCCTCCAGGCCCACCGACATCCCGGCCAGGCGACCGTCGTACCCGCACATCGCGCACGCCCGTCCCCAGGCGTCCAGGACGAGGCGGGGGAACGCGGGGTCGCGGGGACGGCGGGTGGTGAGCACCAACCGGGCGGCGATCGTCTCGAAGTCGGTCAGTCCCGGCCCGGCCGCCTCCAGCAGACTCTCCCGCAGGGCCGGTGTGAAGTGGTGGTCGATCAGCGACTCCACGACCTCGGCCAGGGTCACGGGGTCGGCGAGCAGCCGCTCCACGGCAGGCCGCAACCGCCCCCGGGCCCCGACCGCTCTCAACCGCGAACCACGGTCGGGGAAGTGGGTCGGGATCGTCTCGGCGCCCTCGGCAGAAGGAGCCCACAGGTGTCGCTCCAGGCGTACGAACGGTGTGGCGGCCCGATCGCGCGAGGGGCGGCTCACGGGAGGGCCGAACTTGTCGATCAGGGTTCCGACCGGTTGCTCCAACTCCTCGTAGGTCACCTCCGTGGTGCCGTGTTCGACGAACCGGTTGATCAGCCACAACAGCATCAGTGGCTTGTGCGGCGCGCGCCCTCCGTCGTTGTTGGCCCGGCGCAACTTGGTCAATCTCCTGAAGAGTTCCTCCCGCTCCACGCCCACACCGTAGCCGTCGGTACCGAGCCTCGGGGAGGGCGGTGGGAGCCGTCTGCCGTTCGCGGCCGGGGGCCGACGCGGGCCGGTTTTCCACGGGTGCGCCGAGGTCGAAAGAGCAGAGATGAAATCCCTCAGATGATCGGGTGATCAGCGGACGTTTCCCCCTACTCTTCGGATGCGCCGTGCCGTCGCGTGTCCCATCGGGGCCATGCGTGCGACCCGAAGTGCGATGTTCGAATCCTTGTCCCGTATTTCTCGTACCCGCCCCCGGGGGGAGCGGGTACCGGGGGGCGGGAAAGCGCGGTTCCGGAGCGGACGGAGCCGCACGAATGGGGGAGCGTGATGGATCGAATCGATGAACGGGAGATCCGGGAAAGGGTGAGAAGGGCCGTCGCGGAGGAGAAATCCCGACCACTTTCCGTGGCGATCGTCGGGCAGACGGGAGTGGGGAAATCATCCCTCCTCAACGCGCTGTTCGGCACCACGCTGGAAGTCGGGGACGTCGCCCCCACGACGAAGGAGCCGGAACCGGTGCGCGTGAAGGGCGCGCGCGGCCACGAGATCGTTTTCTGGGACATGCCGGGAATCGGTGAGTCGGCCACCGCCGACAGGAGGTACCTGGAGCTCTACCTCACCCGTCTCGTGGAATGCGACGTGGTGTTGTGGGCCCTGCACGCCGACAGCCGTTCGGTGACCTACGACCGGAACGTCCTCGACCGGCTCCTGGACTCCGCGGGGGAGGACGCGCGCAGGGCCCTGGTGGGGAAGATCACCCTCGTCCTGACCAAGGTCGACATGCTGGCTCCGCCGCCCTGGATCTTCGCCAAGGAGCGGAAGGACGGCTTCTTCGCGCCGAGCGCCGAACTGGAGGCGAGGATCGGGGCCAAGGCGGACTACTTCGAGGAGGCGTTCCTGGCGTCCTACGCCGAGTGGTTCCGGAGTCGCACGTACGACGACTGCGGATTCTCGCCCCCGGACGACCGGTTCGAGGTCGACTCCGGGCACGTGGTCTTCAACGGCCACCTGATGGCGGAGGAGTGCGAGAGGCTCTCGCGGAAGCATCCGGAATTCTCCGGGGTGTTCTCCCGATTGCGGGACAACTGTCGGGTCATCTGCTGTTCGTCCGCTTTCCGATACGGGTTGGCGGAACTGCTCAGCGTGGTGGTGAACAAGATCGACCTGTCGGCGAGTGGTCGATTCGGCAAGGTCATCGGACGCGTCGAGGACGTTCAGCGGGTGAAGGTCTCCGAGGTCCGTTCGGCCGGCACCATCGTGGTGTGGGACATTCGCCGGGATCGCAAGGTTTTCGACTTTCTTGATGTGGATTTTTGATAAAGGGGG
Organism: Streptomyces alkaliphilus; assembly: GCF_014141535.1. Taxonomy (GTDB): domain Bacteria; phylum Actinomycetota; class Actinomycetes; order Streptomycetales; family Streptomycetaceae; genus Streptomyces; species Streptomyces alkaliphilus. The sequence goes on from NZ_VKHT01000456.1 coordinate 3,617, forward strand.
ATAAATGTCCGAAGCGCATATCCGTGGGATCGTGCAGAGTCACGCGGCACGGAACAGTGAGTTCAGGGCCCGGGCGGCCAATGCCGCGAAGGCCGGGGCCCTTGCCGCCTTGGAGCGACTGATCGAGAAGGCGCTGTTCGAGGCGGGGGTGAGGGCGCTGGACTTCACACGTGCCACCGTGCACAACATCGCGGAGTGGATCAGGGCCAACTGGTGAACCGCTCCGTGCCCTCCTTTCCCCATGTTTTCCCCGTATTTTCCCCGTATTTTCCCCGCATTCACTCGGAGTACGGGCCCCCGGCGGGGCGGGGGCCGCGAGAGGCGGGTGACCATCCCGTGCCGGCACCGGCACAGGCACCGGCACCGTGGTCGGGGCCGCGTGTCACGGGGAGCCCGCGAAGGGGATCGGCGTGCGGGGGCGGTCGGG
>NZ_VKHT01000457.1 GCF_014141535.1 Streptomyces alkaliphilus
CCGATGCCCCCTTCGGGATCCCTCCGACGACCCCGCCACGGTGTCCCGGCCGGGTCGGACCGGGCCGGGAACGGCCGGGCGAGGTCCCGGCGAGCCATCGAAAAGGCCCGGTGGTGGAAGGGACCGCGGGCCGGGGGCGCGTACCCGGGCGAGGACCGGGCAGGAGCCGTTCCGCAGCGTTGTCAACCCCCCGGAGTGTGATCATGTCCTCCCCCGAGAACCCCGATCCCACCGGTGGCTCCCGCGCGTCCGGTCCCTCCGACCGGGATCACGGACCCGAGGGCCGCGCCCCCGTGCCGCGCTCCCGTTCCGGAGTGATCGGCCGACGCTCCGAACGCGCCGGGACCGAGCCGGTGAACGCCCGCTCGGCGCTCCGACTGCGCATGCGCCTGTCGGTGATCTTCATCCCGCTGTTCATCGGTCTGACAGTCGTCTTCGCCGTCTGGTGGGGCACGGCCGAGCCCGGTGACACCCCCGGGCCGGCCGAGCTGAGCCTGCTGACCATCGGCGCCGGGGTCCTGGCGGTCCTCGCGACCATCAACCTGATCGTCATCCTGCGCCGCATCAAGCGGGAGCGCGGCACCGTCGAGCCCTGACCCGGCGCGTCCCGCCCGCCGCCGGAGGGCGGCGGGCGCCGGGCCGTGCCCGGCGCCCGGCCGTCAGACGTTCACGCCGTGCGCCCGCGCGATCTCCACCAGACCGTCGGGGTAGGCGCGGCTGGCGGCCAGGAAGCCCCACCCGCCCTCCGTGCGGTACAGCTCGCCCAGGGTCAGCCCGGTGGCCGAACCCGGCCGGCCGGGCAGTCGGAAGCCGCACAGGAACTCGCCCTCGGCGCTCTCCGCGGCCCCCTCGGCCGCCGCCTCCACCCGCACCGACAGGTCGGTCAGGACCCCGAAGGTGTGCCCGCGCTCCTCCGCCTCGTGCAGCGAGAGGGCCAGCACCACCCGCTCGGCCCCGGCGGGCAGCCACTGCTGGCGCACGCCGAAGCTCATCTCGTGCTCACCCGGCCCCGCCACCAGGGAGACGCTCAGGTCCCCGCGGGTGACGGTGTTGTTGTAGAAGACGAAGTGTTCGTCGCTGAGGACCGTGCCGTCCCCGTCCACCACCAGGGCGCTGGCGTCCACCTCGGGATCCTCCTCCGCTCCCTCGGCGACCTCCCAGGAGAGCACCACCCGCAACTGCTCGCTCTCCGGCAGCGGGGCCATCCGCTGCCGGGGGGCCAGCCACAGGGCACCGGGGGCGACCACCAGGCCGGAGGTGAGGGTCGCGCCGGCGAAGCCCGACGCACCGGCGGCGGGGTCCGGCGCCGCCTCCTCGGCGGCCGGTTCCTCGACGGCCGCCGCCTCGACTGCCTCCTCGAGGACCGGTTCCTCCGCCGCCGGGGGGATCTCCTCGTCCGGTTCGGCGGGCACGGCGGGCTCCTCGGGCCCGGGGGGCAGGACGACGGTGGCGGCCGTACCGAGGGGCACGGCCTCCGCCGCGGACACGGGCACCGATGCCGCCGGGGCCGCGAAGCCGTTGCCCAACGACAGGCGGGGGTCGATCCGGGTCGGTTGGTACGCCGGGGGCAGGGGCGCGCCCGCCGCCGCGAGGGGGCGAGCGGATCCCCCGTCGCCGTCACCATCACCGTCGGTGTCCCCGTCGCCGTCCCCATCACCGTCGGCGTCGGGGAGTTCGGGGCAGGGCATCCCGCGCAGCAGGTCGGCCACCTCGGCCGCGCCCGTCGGCCGTGCGTCGGGACGCTTGGCCAGCAGGGCGAGGACCAACTCGTCCCACTCGGCGGGCAGGCCGGGGCGCAGCGCGCTCGGCGGCTCGGGGGTGTCCAACATCTGCTGCCGCATCAGGGCGTACAGCGCTTCCGCGCGGAACGGCGGCCGGCCGGTCAGCAGGGCGTAGAGCATGCAGCCCAGCGCGTAGAGGTCGCTGCGCGCCTCGTAGCCGCCGGACTCGATCTGCTCGGGCGCCATGTACGCGGGGGTGCCCACCACCAGGCCGGTGAAGGTCAGCCGGGCGTGGTCCCCGGAGTCGGCGAGGACCGCGGCGATACCGAAGTCCAGCACCCGCACCAGGCCGTCCGCGCACACCATGACGTTGGCGGGCTTGAGATCGCGGTGCACCACCCCCGCCCGATGGGCGACGGCGAGCCCGCGGCAGATCTGCTCGCCCCACAGCGCCACCTCGGCCGGCCGCACGGGCCGACCGCCTTCCAGCACCTGTTCCAGCGAGCGACCGTGCAGCCGCTCCATGACCAGGTAGAGCACGGTGCCGTCGTCCACGGCGGCCTCGCCGGCGTCGTGCACCGTCACGATGTAGGGGCTGGTCAGGCCCGCCAGCACCTTGGCCTCGCGATCGAACCGCTCCTTGGCCCGGGGATCGCGCCGCAGGGAGACCCCGCTCATCACCTTCACCGCCACCCGGCGTTCCAGGCGCAGGTCGTCCGCCTCGAAGACCGCCCCCATGCCCCCCTCGCCGAGCCGCTGCCCGATCCGGTAACGGCCGTCCAGCACGAGCCCGTCCATCCGCACCCCTGTCACGCCACCCTCGCAGTGTTGTTCAGGGCTCCATCAAACTGACCCATTTCCGGCCCGTCAACGCGACCACCGTCGGTTCGTGGACATGCGCGGACGGTACCCCGCCCGACGACCGACGGATGGGACGGATGGGACGCGGGGGCACGGATCCGGCGCCGGGAGCGCGGGCACGCCGGCCCCGGGGCGCGGGGTGCGCCCCGGGGTCGGCCGCGCGCGGACGGCGCGTTCTCGACGGCTCCGCGCGCAAACGCGCGGTCCCCGCGTCGTCCGGGTCAGCGCAGCGCGGGCTGCGCCAGGCGCGCCAGTTCCAGCGCCTGCTGCGGGAACCACTGGCCGGCACGCGGCGCGACGGTGCCGCGCTCGGGGTCCTCCGGGCCGTCGGTGCCGCGCAGGCACTCGCCGTCGGACTCACCGGGGATCTTGATCCACAGGTGCGCGTCGATCAGCGGGTCACCGGTGTTGGCGGTGGGACGCTGCCCCAGGCCCCGGTCCGGCGGGTTGCACCAGGTCTGCGGGTCCGGGTAGGCGGCGTCCTCCGGCGCGGACCACGGACCCCGGCCGTTGCGGCTGGTGTCGGTGACGTACGGCGTCCACTCCGCCCGGTCGGTGGTGACGTGTTCGGCCAGCCACTCCAGGGCCTCCTGCGGCTCCCACCACTGGTTCGGACAGTCGGCGGGGTCGCCGCCCTCCGCCGCGTAGGCCAGGCAGCCGGAGATCAGGTTGCCGTACCGGGCGAGGCTCTCGTCGGTCTGGTAGTTGGAGGGGTTGAGGTAGTAGCCGCGGGCGGAGGCGATGTCGGCCTCGATCAGGCGGGTGACGATGGAGTCCACCCGGTGCCAGTCGCTGTGCCCGGCGTCGAGGTAGACGTTCACCTTCGGCTTGGACGCCAGGACGTCCACCGCGTACCGGATCTCGGTGAAGCGGGCGGCGGTGAGCGTCTCCTCCTCGTCGTCCTGGCCGCAGTCGTTCGGCATCAGGGCCAGCGAGTCGGGTTCCAGGATCACGATGCTCGGGTGCGGGCCGATGCCCTTGGCGACCTGATCGATCCACTCGATGTACTCGGCGGTGTCGGAGGCGCCACCGGCGGAGTACTGGGCGCAGTCGCGGCCCGGCACGTTGTACAGCGACAGGACCGGCATCGCCTTCTGCCGCTTGGCGTCGGTGACGGTGCGGCGGGCGTCGGCGCGCACGTCGTGGCCCTCCTGGCCGGTGAGCCAGACGGCCTGCGGGGTGGAGATCATCCGACGTATGAGGTCGGCGTCCCGGAACTGTCCGGCGCGGGCCAGATCCTTGATCTGGGTCAGGGCGCCGGGGTTGGGCGGCGGGACGTGGAAACGCGTGACGGAGGGGCCCTTCCCCTTTCCGGGGTTCGGCCCGGGGCCCTTTCCGGGGCCGTGGTGCGGCCCGGCCGCGGCGGTGCCGGCGGCGAGGACCAGCGCGGCCCCGGCGGCGACCAGGGCGGTGAGGGCCCGCAGGCCGCGCCGACGGGGGGTCGGGC
>NZ_VKHT01000458.1 GCF_014141535.1 Streptomyces alkaliphilus
GTGCGTGGGGTGCGTGGGGTGCCGTGGGCGTGACCGGCCGGGCGCCCGGGGTCGGGCGTCGGTCCGGTGGTGAGGGCGTGGCGCGCTGCGCGGCGGCGGCCGGGCATCGGGCCGGGGGTCAGTCCTCGCGGTCCAGGGCCCGGGCCAGCTCGTCCTTGTTCATCTGCGAGCGCCCCTTGACGTCGCGTCGCCTGGCCTCGGCGTAGAGCTGGTCGCGGGTGGGGCCGCCGGGCCCGTGGCCGGACCGCAGGCCGCCGCGCCGCCCGGAGGAGATGTCCTCCCGGGATTCCCGGCTGGACTCGCGGGCCTCCCCCGCGCGGGCGCGTTCCTTGTTGACGGTGCGGGCGGCGATCTCCTTCGCCCGTTCCTCGCCACGCCCCTGATCCAGCCGGCTCTGCTTGATCTTCTCGTACTGCCGCTCGCGCTTGGCGTTGGATCCGGCGGGCATGACGACACGCTCCTCTCACCGTCGACCGTTGTGGTGCACCCGGCGGCACCGGGTGTGGGCGGCCACCGGGGTCCGATGGGGCGGGTACCCGGGGCCGATGGGGCGAAACGGTCGAGAAGTGGAGCAACGGCGCCAGGGGTGGGAATCCACCGGTAAACCGACCCCGGGGCGACTCGGGAAGGTCGTCGCCCCGTCGACCGGGCATCCCTGCGGGCGCCTTCCCCGCCAGGGGCGGGGCAACGCACCATCCCGTGCGAACGGCGCCCACCCGGGAGGGGTGGGCGCCGTTCGCACGGGATGGGTGGTGGGGCCGGTGGGCCCGCCGCTCAGCCCTTGATCTCGCGGGGCTCCTCGGAACCGCCGGAGACCATCACCTTGCGCGGCTTGGCGCGCTCGGCGACCGGGATGCGCAGGGTCAGGACACCGGTGTCGTACCGGGCCTCGATGCGGTCGGTGTCGAGCGAGTCACCGAGGAAGAGCTGTCGGCTGAAGGTGCCGCGGGAGCGCTCGGCGAGCACCGATTCGGCGCCCTCGGGCAGGGACGGCGCACGCTCGGCGGTGACGGTGAGGACGTTGCGCTCGATGTCGATGTCGATGGACTCGGGGGTGACGCCCGGCAGGTCGAACTCGACGGTGAAGGTGTCGCCGGTGCGGTACGCGTCCAGCGGCATGGCCGCCGGCCGGGTGGCGGTCCCCAGCAACTGCTGGGCCAGCTTGTCGAACTCGCGCAGGGGGTCGGTGCGCATCAGCATGTCGGGTCGGCTCCTCTCGTGGCGGCGTTCCTGTTGCCGTGTCCCTTCCTTTATAGCGCAGGACGAGAAAACCTGCCAAGGAGTGACTCAACTTTGTGGAGCGCCTTCCTCTCCTCACGGGAGTCACCCGGCGTGAGGGCTCTCCGGGACCCGGGGGCACCGCTGTTCCCCGACCCACCGGGCCCACCGGGCCCGCCGCACGGAGTACCCGAAATCAGTCGCACACAGCGGCAAGGACCGGGAAAGGAACGAAAAAGCCGAACGGCCCACCCCGGGCGGGGTGGGCCGTTCGGCCTGCGGGTGACGGGGCGGCGGAACCGCCCCGAGGGGATCAGTTGTCGCGCGGGCGACGCGGGCCGTCGTTGCGCCGCTCACCGGCACGGTCGAAGGACCGACCCCGGTGGTCGTCGCGGCGGAAGCCCGGCCGACGGTCGTCACGGTCGAAGGAGCGACCCCGGTGGTCGTCGCGACGCCCGAACGGACGGCGGTCGTCACGGTCCCGGCGGTCCCGGTCGTCACGACGGCCGTGGAAGGGACGGTTGTCGCGGTCGAAGGGACGACGGTCGTCGCGGTCCCGACCACCCCGGTCATCGCGACGGTCGTCGCGTCGGTCGTCGCGTCGGTCATCGCGACGGAACCCGCCGCGCTCCCCGTCGCGACGGAAACCCTCGCGCGGGCCCCGGTCGCGTCCGCCCCGACCGTCCCGCCGGTCGTTCCGGTCATTCCGGTCGAAGGGGCGACGGTCGTCGCGATCCCGGCCGCCCCGGTCGTCGCGACGGAAACCGCCCCGACCCTCGCGGCGATCGTCGCGTCCGCCCCGGGCCGCATCCTCGGCCTCCCGGGCCTCGCGCTCGACACGCCGTGCCTCGCGACGGGCCTCCCGCTCCTCCCGGCGCCGCTCCTCCTCCGCCGCCTCCTCGGCGACGGCACGGGCGACCGCCTCGGTCGGGTCCTCGCCCCGCTCCTTGGCGGCACGGCCGATCAGGCTCTCCGCCTCCGAACGCAGCTCGGCGGCGTGGGCCTGCGCCCGCTCCAGCTCACGGGCCATCCGGGCGGCCTCCCGCTCTGCGTGCCGGGCGGCGCCGATGGCGGCCTCGGCCTGCAGCTCGGTCAGTGACCGGGCGCCGGTGATGGCCGCCACCTCGTCGTCGAAGAGGCCGTCGCGACCGATCATGTGCCGGGCGGCGTCCACCCCCGCGTCCTCCATCAGCCGGAAGACGGTCCGCCGCTGGTGCGGCAGGGCGAGCGAGACGACGGTGCCGGAACGGCCCGCCCGGGCGGTGCGACCGGAACGGTGCAGGTAGTCCTTGTGGTCACCGGCCGGGTCCACGTTGAGGACCAGGTCGATGCCGTCCACGTGGATGCCGCGCGCGGCGACGTCGGTGGCGACCAGGACCTGGATCCGGCCGTCCTTGAAGTCGGCCAGGGTGCGGGTGCGGGCGCCCTGGGTCATGCCGCCGTGCAGGGCGTCGGCCTTCACACCGACCTCGCGCAGCTGCTCGGCCACCCGGTCCGCGCCCAGCTGGGTACGGACGAAGACGATGGTGCGTCCCTTGCGGGCGGCGATCGCCGAGGTGATCGGGGCCTTGTCCCGGGGCTTCACCACGAGCACGTGGTGGCTCATGGTCGTCACGGCGCCCTGGGCTGCGTCCACCTCGTGGCTGACCGGGTCGACCAGGTAGCGCTTGACGAGGGTGTCGATCTCGTTCTCGAGGGTCGCCGAGAACAGCATCCGCTGCCCGCCCGCCGGAACCAGGTCCAGCAGCTCGGTGACCTCCGGCAGGAAGCCGAGGTCGGCCATCTGGTCGGCCTCGTCGAGGACCGCGACCTCGGTGTCCTCCAGCGAGCAGGCACCGCGGTTGATGACGTCCCGCAGCCGGCCGGGGGTGGCCACCAGGATGTCCACACCCCGCTCCAGGGCGTAGATCTGATTGCCCATCGAGGTGCCGCCGCAGACGACCTTCAGGCGCAGGCCGAGCTCGTCGCCGTAGGGCTGGAGCGCGTCGGAGACCTGCATGGCCAACTCGCGGGTGGGGGTGAGGATCAGGCCGCGGGGGCGCTTGGGCTGGGTCCGTCGACCGGTGAGACGGGCGAGCAGCGGCAGGCCGAAGCTCAGGGTCTTGCCGGAACCGGTGCGCCCGCGGCCGAGGATGTCGCGGCCGGCGAGGGCGTCGGGGATGGTGGCGGCCTGGATCGGGAACGGCACGGTGACGCCGTTGTGCGCGAGGCGGCGCACGACGGTGTCCGGCAGACCGAGGTCGGCGAAGGTGGTGGTGGGCTCGTCCGGCGGGAGGAGATCCTCGGTCGCGGGGACGTGGGCAGCAGTGGACATGCGGAAAAGACCTTCCGGAGTAAGGGGCACGCGCCTTTGCTCCGTAGGTCACGAATCAACCGCCTACTGCGGTCGGCCACGGTTTGACGAGCAACGCGCCACGCGGCGCACTGCGATCGGGCGCCGGGCAAGTGGGATCAAACGATCTACAAGCATACGCACCGTGTCACCGAGGACGCAAACCGGTACCGGCCGGCCCGGTACCGAACCCCGCCGGGACGCCCCCCGGTCCTCCACGACCGACCGGGAAGACCCACTCCCACCTGCGCGAACAGGAGCGGTTCCACCCGCGGGTGAGCCGCGTCACGGCACCTTTGACGGAGCCCCGGAGGACGCCGGAACAGCGGAAACCGGCCGGCGCGGGACGGCCCGGACCGCGCCGGGGCGGGAGCCGTGAAGGAACCTCGAGGGGGTCCGTGAAGGGATCGGGCACGCCCCCGCCCCGGGGCGGTTCGGGGGCGGAGGAGGAAGACGGGAGGCCCGCCCCTGCCGGGGG
>NZ_VKHT01000459.1 GCF_014141535.1 Streptomyces alkaliphilus
CCCGAGCCCCGTGCCACCCCGCCCGAGCGGCACCGTGCCGGGACGGGCCATGGCCCGAACAGCACTAGTTGCTGCGCAGCACCCGGCCGTCGGAGTCGGTCACCCCGTCACTGGCGAGCAGGTAGATGCCGTCGATCAGGGCCCAGATGCCGAGCCCTCCGCAGGTCAGCAGCTGGGCGATGGCCAGGCCGTAGTGGCCGGTGTACCAGCGGCCGGCGCCCACGCCGCCCACGAGGATCTGCAACAGACCGGCGATCAGCTTTGTCTTCGACGAGTACGGGCGGCCGTATTGGTCGTAGCCGTAGGGGGCGTTCGGGTCCGCGGCGTACGTGCCCGGCGGGTAGCCGCCGGGCTGGGCGTAACCACCGGGGTAGCCGTAGCCCCCGGCCTGCTGCTGCTCGTATCCCGGCTGTCCGTATCCGGGGTGCCCGGGCTGTCCGGGCGCGCCGGCGCCCGGGCCCCACTGCTGCCCGCCGTAGGGGTTCTGCTGTGACGGGTCGGAGGACGGGCCGTAGGGATTCTGATCGGACACTTTTCCCCCTGGTGGTTCGGTCGTGTGGCCGGTCGGGAGGGTTTTCGGGGCCGCGCCCCGCGCGGCGGTGTGACCGGCCACGCACATCCTGCCGGCGACATCCGGCGGCGGGAACAGCGGTCGTCGGGTTACCGTCGAGAGGCGTTGTGCGGTTTTCCCGTTTGACACGGAGGCGGGATGTACCGTCACACTCCGCACCATGATGATGCCGTGGGAGCCGCCCGCGGAAACGGCCGACAAGGCTTCCGGGGTCACCCGGTACCCCGACCGTTCCGTCGGTCGGGGCCGCCGCGGCCCCGACCGACCGACGGAGAGAAGAGCGAGAAGTTGTCCCCGACCAGCGAGACCGCGAACGGCGGACGTCGACTTGTCATCGTCGAGTCCCCCGCCAAGGCCAAGACGATCAAGGGCTACCTCGGCCCCGGCTACGTGGTCGAGGCCAGTGTGGGGCACATCCGCGACCTGCCCGGCAGCGCCGCGGAGGTGCCGGCGAAGTACAAGGGACGCCCGTGGGCCCGGCTCGGCGTGAACGTGGACGAGGACTTCGAGCCGCTGTACGTGGTCAACAGCGACAAGAAGGACCAGGTCAAGAAGCTGAAAGAGCTGCTGGCCGAGTCCGACGAGCTCTACCTCGCCACCGATGAGGACCGGGAGGGCGAGGCCATCGCCTGGCATCTGCGGGAGGTGCTCAAGCCCAAGGTGCCGGTCCGCCGCATGGTGTTCCACGAGATCACGCGGGACGCCATCCGGGAGGCCGTCGCCAACCCCCGCGAATTGAACCAGCGCCTGGTCGACGCGCAGGAGACCCGCCGCATCCTGGACCGCCTCTACGGCTTCGAGGTCTCCCCGGTGCTGTGGAAGAAGGTCATGCCGCGGCTGTCCGCGGGCCGCGTGCAGTCCGTCGCCACCCGCCTGGTCGTCGAGCGCGAGCGCGAGCGGATCGCCTTCCGTTCCGCCGAGTACTGGGACCTCACCGGCACCTTCGCGGCCACCGGCCCGACCGCCGGGACGGCCGGTGACCCCGGTGAGGTCGAGGCGTTCACCGCGCGCCTGGTCTCCGTGAACGGCCGACGTGTCGCCCAGGGGCGGGACTTCGGGCCCGACGGCGCGCTGCGCGACCCGGGCCGGGTGACGCACCTGGACGAGGCGAACGCCCGCGCGCTCGCCGCCGGCCTCGCGGAGACCGACTTCGCCGTCCGCGCGGTGGAGTCCAAGCCCTACCGTCGCTCCCCGTACGCGCCGTTCCGCACCACGACCCTCCAGCAGGAGGCGTCCCGCAAGCTCGGCATGGGCGCCAAGGCCACCATGCAGGTGGCGCAGCGGCTGTACGAGAACGGCTTCATCACCTACATGCGGACCGACTCCATCACCCTGTCCGACACGGCGGTGGCGGCCGCCCGGACCCAGGTCGCCCAGCTGTACGGCGCGGACTACCTGCCCGAGCGCCCCCGCTCGTACGCCGGGAAGGTGAAGAACGCGCAGGAGGCGCACGAGGCGATCCGTCCCTCCGGTGACCGCTTCCGCACGCCCGCCGAGACCGGGCTGACCGGTGAGCAGTTCCGGCTCTACGAACTGATCTGGAAGCGGACCGTCGCCTCCCAGATGAAGGACGCGGTGGGTCAGTCGGTGACCGTGCGGGTCGGCGGCCGGGCCGCCGACGGGCGGGAGTGCGAGTTCACCGCCTCCGGCAAGGTCATCACCTTCCACGGCTTCCTCAAGGCCTACGTGGAGGGCGCCGACGACCCCGAGGCGGAGCTGGACGACCGCGAGCGCCGACTGCCCCGGGTGGCGGAGGGCGACCCGCTGGCCGCGCGGGAGATGTCGGCGGACGGGCACGCCACCAAGCCGCCCGCCCGCTACACCGAGGCGACGCTGATCAAGGAGCTGGAGGAGCGGGAGATCGGCCGCCCCTCCACCTACGCCTCGATCATCAGCACCATCCTGGACCGCCGCTACGTCTTCAAGAAGGGCACCGCCCTGGTGCCCTCCTTCCTCTCCTTCGCCGTGGTCAACCTGCTGGAACAGCACTTCGGCCGGCTGGTGGACTACGACTTCACCGCCCGCATGGAGGACGACCTCGACCGGATCGCGGCCGGGGAGGCGGAGTCGGTGCCCTGGCTGCACCGCTTCTACTTCGGTGAGAGCACCCCGGGCGACGGCACCGACGCGGCCGAGGGCGCGGGCGCCGCGGCGGCCGCCGACGGCGACCACCTGGGTGGCCTGAAGGAACTCGTCACCGATCTGGGCGCCATCGACGCCCGGGAGGTGTCCTCCTTCCGGGTGGACGACGACATCGTGCTGCGGGTCGGTCGGTACGGCCCCTACCTGGAGGGGCCCGCCGAGCCGGGTGCCGACGGCGAGGCCGGTACCCGGCGCGCCGACGTGCCGGAGGAACTGCCGCCGGACGAGCTGACACCCGAGCTCGCCCGTGAGCTGCTGGCCAAGCCGACCGGTGACCACGAGCTGGGCACCGATCCGGAGACGGGCCGCCCCATCGTGGCGAGGGACGGTCGGTACGGTCCCTATGTCACCGAGGTGCTCCCCGAGGACACCCCGAAGACCGGCAAGAACGCCGTCAAGCCCCGCACCGCCTCGCTCTTCCGCTCGATGGCGCTGGACACGGTGACGCTGGAGGACGCGCTGCGGCTGCTCTCGCTGCCCCGGGTGGTGGGCACCGACCCCGAGAGCGGCGCGGAGATCACCGCGCAGAACGGCCGCTACGGCCCGTACCTGAAGAAGGGCACGGACTCGCGGTCGCTCTCCTCCGAGGAGCAGCTGTTCACCATCACGCTGGAGGAGGCGCTGGCGATCTACGCCCAGCCCAAGCAGCGCGGTCGGGCCGCGGCCAAGCCGCCGCTCAAGGAGTTGGGCACCGACCCGGTGACGGAGCGTCCGGTGGTGGTCAAGGACGGGCGGTTCGGCCCGTACGTCACGGACGGCGAGACCAACGCCACCCTGCGCCGGGACGATGACGTGGAGGCCATCACACCGGAGCGCGGCTACGAACTCCTCGCGGAGAAGCGGGCCAAGGGGCCGGCGAAGAAGACCGCGAAGAAGGCCGCGGCGAAGAAGGCCCCGGCGAAGAAGACCGCCGCGAAGAAGGCCACGACCAAGAAGACCGCCGCGAAGAAGACGGCGACCGCCAAGACGGCGGCGAAGAAGACGCCCGCGAAGAAGGCCCCGGCGAAGACCGCCGCGAAGAAGGCGACCACGGAACGCACCACGGCCGGAGCCGGGGTCTCCTCCCATTCCGGCGACACCGGCTGATCCGCCGCACGGACGAACATCACACCGGTCCCGACCCGCACCCGGGGTCGGGACCGGCTGTTTCACCCGCCCGTTCTCCCGAATGGTTCTCCCCGGCCGTATCCCCCGGCCGCGTTCCGCCGGCCGCATGCCCCGGGCGGGGGGCCGGACCCCGTCGTCCGTCGGCACGACACGCCCGAGCGGGTCGGGGATCCGGCGCCCCGGTGGTGACATGTCCCACGC
>NZ_VKHT01000046.1 GCF_014141535.1 Streptomyces alkaliphilus
CCCCCTCCCCTCCTGTTCCCCCTCCTGGTCGTGTGCGTCGTCGGGGGAGGTGCCCTGGGCCTCACGGTCCTGTGGTCGCGACGTTCCCGGGCCGCTCCGGTGGTCGGCCCGCCCCGTCGGCTTCCGGCGCTGTGCGCCGTGGTGTTGCTGTGCGCCGCGACCGGCGGGGCGGTGGCGACCCTGCACGCCGCGGCGGCGCGTGCCGGCCCTCTGCCCGGCGCGGCCCGGGCGGGCCTTCCCGTGGCCGCCGAGATCGAGCTCGACGGGGACCCGAAGCCGGCTCGCACCCCTTCGTTCGGCGGTACCCGCCCCCTGCTGGTGACCGGCACGGCACGCCGGGTCTCCATCGCCGGCCCCGGCCCCGGCACCGTGGCGACGGCGACCCGCACCCCGGTCCTGCTGGTGATCGAGGACGCGCACCCCGGGTGGGGTCGGCTGCTGCCCGGGACCGTCGTCTCCCTGACCGCCCGTCCCGTCCCGCCCAAGGGGGACCGCACCGACGGGCCCGTGGCGGTGCTCCGGGTGCGGGGCGGGCAGCCGCCGGAGATCGCCCGGGAACCTCCGGTCGCCCAACGCGTGGCGGGTCGGTTGCGCGACGGCCTTGTGGAGGCCGTCGCCGATCTGCCGGAGGCACCGCGCGGCCTCCTGCCGGCCCTGGTCATCGGGGACACCGGCGGGCTCCCGCCCGACCTCCTGGACGCCGTCCGAGCGGTGGACATGTCCCACCTCGTCGTCGTCAGCGGGGCCCACCTCGGGGTGCTCCTGGGGGTGCTGCTCGGTGCCCCCGGCAGAGCGGCGCTTGCCGAGCGCGGGGGACTGGCGGCCCGCCTGGGCCTCTCGCTGCGCACCACCGCTCTTCTCGGCGGCTGTCTGGTGATCTTCTTCGTCGTGTTGTGCCGCCCCGGACCGAGCGTGCTGCGGGCGGCGGCGTGCGGGGGAATCGCCATGGTCGCCCTGGCCACCGGTCGGACCCGATCGCTGCTGCCGGCCCTGGCCGCCGCCGTTCTGCTGCTCGTCCTCCACGCCCCCGGGCTCGCCCGCTCCTTCGGTTTCCTGCTCTCCGTCGCCGCCACGGCCTCCCTGCTGACCGTCGCGCCCCGCTGGAGCGCGGCGCTGCGCCGGCGCGGGATGTGGGCCCGACCGGCCGACGCCCTGGCCTCCGCGGCGGCGGCCCAGGCGGTGTGCGCGCCGATCGTCGTGGTCTTCGCCGAACGGGTCAGTCCGGTGGCGATCCCGTGCAACATCCTCGCGCAACCCGCCTTCACCCCCGCGCTGATCCTCGGGTGGGCGGCGTTGGCCCTCGCCCCCTTCCTGCCGGCTGTGGCGGCCCACCTCGTCCGGTGGGCCGCCTGGCCCGCCGAGTGGATCGCCGCCGTGGCGGTCCACGGCTCCGCGTTGCCCGGCGCGGTGATCGAGTGGCCGGGCGGATGGTGGGGCGCGCTGCTGCTGGGGACGGTCACCCTCGCTCTGATCCCGGTCCTGCGCCGGTTGCGACGCCGGCCGGTGGCCGCCTCCTGCCTGGTGCTGCTCCTGTTGGCCGTGATCCTGCGACCGGCGGGCGTGGACCCCCTGATGCGCGGCCTCACCGGCTGGCCGCCGGGAGGGTGGCGGCTGGTCGCCTGCGACGTGGGACAGGGCGACGCCACGGTGCTGGCCGCCGGGCCGGGAACAGCCGTCGTCGTGGACGCCGGTCCCGACCCGCTGGCGATCGACACCTGTCTGCGCGGACTGGGCGTGCGGAAGGTGCCCCTGGTCGTGCTCACCCACTTCCACGCCGACCACGTGGCCGGTCTGCCGGGCGTGCTGCGCGGTCGGTCGGTCGGGGCGGTACAGGTCTCACCGGTGCGGGACGTCCCGGCACAGGCGGAGTTCGTGGACCGGGTGACGGACGGGAGTGGGGTGCCGGTGGTGATCTCCCGTCCCGGCGAGCGCCGCTCGACCGGACCCGACCTGGAGTGGGAGGTCCTCTGGCCGCCGGAGGATCCCCGTGGGTACGGCTCCAACGACTCCAGCGTCACGCTGCTGCTGCGCACCGCGGGTCTGACGGTCCTGTTGCCCGGCGACCTCGAACCCCCGGCGCAGCGGGCCCTGCTCGCCGAACACCCCGATCTGGGGGCGGTGGACGTCCTGAAGGTGCCGCACCACGGATCGGCGCACCAGTACCCGCCCCTGCTCGAACGTCTCGCCCCCCGAACGGCACTGATCAGCTGCGGCGCCGACAACACCTACGGCCACCCGGCCCCGGCCCTGATCGCGGGCCTGGAGGCGGCCGGGGCCTCCGTGCTGCGCACCGATGTCCACGGCGCTGTGGCGATCCTGCCGGGTGCCGAGGATGGTGCCGCGCCCCGGGCCGTTTCCCGGGGGGCGCCCGACCCGGACGGGAAGGACGGTGGGGAGCCCGGCGGGAACACCGCGGTCCGGCCCGGCCCGGGGGAGACCGGTGATCACATCGCGCCGGGTTCCGATCCCGACCGTCCGGTGGCGGGGCGGGGGATCATCCCTCCTCCAGCCAGCCCTCCCGGGACTCGACGAGCTCCCGCAGCGCTCCGATGTCGTGACACCCCCGCGGGTCCTCCAGGACGATCAGCCACTGGGCGTCCTCGGCGTCGTCGTCACCGGCCAGGGCCTCCCGCACCGGCCGGGGCTCCTCCCCCGGGGCGGGATCGAGGAGGCCCGTCAACTCCTCCGCCACCTCCTCGGCCGCCTCCCGGTCGGGCAGCACCAGGACGTACGGGGAGGGGCGGTGGGCGCCGGGGTCCCCCCGGCGCTCCTCTCCGGCGGTGTTCTCGCTTCGATCGGTCCTCACCCCGGCAGTATCCCCGCTCCGTCCCTCGCGTCGTGCCCCGATCCCCGCCGGTCGGCCGGCCTCGGACCTCCGGGCGGGACGACCCCGCCGGCGCCGGCCTGCCGGCGGGACGTGGGATGCTGGGCCGCGATGGCTGAGAAGACGGGTACGAAGGCGAAGCGGGGCGCGACGGGTGCGGGCGGGCGCCCCGGGCCGGACGCCCCCCTGACCGTGGTGGTGGGCCAGGAGGAGTTGTTGCTCGACCGCGCGGTGCGGGAGGTGATCGCCGCCGTCCGGGCCGCCGACCCGGACACCGACGTGCGCGAGTTGGGCCCGGGGGAGCTCGCTCCGGGCACCCTCGCCGAGCTGACCAGTCCGTCGCTGTTCGCCGAGCGCAAGGTGGTGGTGGTCCGTCAGGCCCAGGACCTGGGGGCCGACGTGGTCAAGGACGTCAAGTCGTACCTCGCCTCACCCGCCGAGGAGATCACTCTGGTCCTGGTGCACGCCGGCGGGGCCCGGGGCAAGGGGCTCCTGGAGGCGGCGCGCAAGGCGGGCGCGCGCGAGGTCGCCTGTCCGAAGGTGACCCGGCCCGCCGACCGGTTGGCCTTCGTCCGCGACGAGTTCCGCGGGGCGGGGCGCAGCGCGACCCCGGCGGCCTGCCAGGCGCTGGTCGACGCACTCGGCAGCGATCTGCGGGAGTTGGCCTCCGCCTGCGCCCAACTGGTCGCCGACGTCGAGGGCACGATCGACGAGGCCGTGGTCGCCCGCTACTACACCGGTCGGGCGGAGGCGTCGAGCTTCGCCGTCGCCGACTGCGCGGTCGAGGGTCGGACGGCGGAGGCGTTGGAGGCGCTGCGTTGGTCCCTGGCCACCGGTGTGGCCCCCGTCCTGGTGACCAGCGCGCTCGCCCAGGGGGTGCGGTCCGTCGGCAAGTTGGCCTTCGCGCCGAGCGGGATGCGTTCGGCGGACCTGGCCAGGGAGTTGGGCATGCCGCCGTGGAAGATCGACCGGGTGCGCCGTCAGGTGAGGGGATGGTCCGCGGCCGGGGTCTCCACCGCCCTGCGGGCCGTGGCGGAGGCCGACGCCGCCGTCAAGGGAGGCGGTGAGGACCCGGCCTATGCCCTGGAGCGGGCCGTGGTCGCCATCGCCCGGGCGGCCCGCTCGCGCTGACCCGGCGGGGCCCCGGTCGGGCGGGAGCGCCCCCGGGACCGGCGCCGGGGGTCCCGGGAGTCGGACTCGGCCGGACCGGGATCATCCCCCTGTCGTCGGAACCGGCGCCGGAGCCGGAGCGGACCGGGCGGGCTCCCGCAGGGCCGCCAGCGTCGATACGGCGGTGCGGTCGAGCAACTCGGGGAGGTCGGACATCGGGCTCACCCCCGGGGGAGGCCCAGAAGTGCCAGCTCACGCGCAGCTCCAGGCGTCCCTCGCGGACGCTCAGGGAGCCCCATGCCGGGCCCTCGGAATGCGGGGTGGCGTCCACGACCAACCACGCCTCGTCTCCCACTCCGGGCCGTTCCTCCACGGTGTAGACGTAGTCGCCCAGCATGTGTTCCAACCCCCCGAACTCCGCGCGGATCGCGAAGCCGTCGGCCGGGTGGTGTCGGTGATGCAGGATGGTCTCGACGCTCAGCATCAACTGGCGGTGCACCTCCCCCATCGCCTCCTCCCCGTCCCCGTGAGTGCCGGGTTCCAGATAGGTCGTGCAGCGGGCCAGGTCCCAGCCGTCCCGTTCCAGGGATGCGGACTCCGGCTGGTAGGTCGGAACGCCGAACGTCTCTTCGAAGGGGGAGAGGTCCAACACGGCACACAGCTCCGGGTGGTGGTGGTGGGGTCCCGGGAGCGCCGTTCCCGGCAAATCCCGCGCCGTGAACACGATCCCCCAGACCAGGGAGGCCGCCAGGGCGCCCACCGCTCCGGCGCGCAGGCGATCCGTCAAAAGGCCCCGGAACCGCCGCGGGCCGGCGCGCCCGCCTCCACCCGATCCGTCGCTCCCCACGCCGCTTTCCACCTCGGAGTCGGGGTCCACCTCGGTGCCGGGGTCCACGCCGGTGTGGACGTCCGTATCGACGCCTCCGCCCGGGGCCGGGGCGCCATCCCCGCCCCCTCGTTCGACGATAGGGGCCTCCACCACGGCCCCGGGGTTGGCCCCGGTGGCCGGGTCCGTCCCCCGACCGCGGAAGAAGGCGCGCCGGGATCCCGCGGCGGCGGTCACCCCACCGGGGGTGTCCGAGCCCACCGGCCGACCGGAGGGCTCCCGGAGTTCGGGCTCGCCGATGATTCCGGAGACCGCTCCGTGCGCGGCGGACCGATCCGCCGCCCGACCGGCCCACGGGCGCCGCCCATCGGCCTTCCGGGGGTGCTCGTAGCCGCCGGGCCGCTCGTGCCGGTCCTCGCCGTCGTCCGGGGTCGCCCCGCTGCCGAAGAGCGTCATCCGCTCACTGTAGCCGGCGCCCCTGTGGCGGCGGGGTGGGACGTGATGGGGGGAACCGGAGGAAACCCCCGGGAAGCGCCGGGAAACGGGAGGAAGCCGGGCGGGAGGTGACTCGGGATGTTTCATCCCGAAAACGCCGAACCCGGTTCCTCCGGGAGGAGGAACCGGGTTCGGGGGAACGTCACGCGATCGGGATACCCGGTGCCCGACACGCCGGAAGCGGTCTCGGTGTCACCGGGGCGGGCGCCGCACGCACGCACGTGGCGAACGTCGGACGTGTGCGGGGCCCGGCGCCGTCCGGGGCGGAGAGAGGGGCCGCCGGTTCCGGAACGGGATCGGCTCGAGGGGCGTGCGTTCCCCGTGCACGTGTCGGTTCCTGCGGTCCGGCCGGAAGGGCCGGGCGGGAACCGTCACCCGCGGGGAGTCAGGCGTTCAGCGACCCGAGCTGCTTGGCCAGCGCCGACTTCTTGTTGGCGGCGTTGTTGGGGTGCAGCACACCCTTGCTGACGGCCTTGTCCAGCTTGCGGAAGGCGGTGCGGGCCGCGGCACCGGCCTGCTCGGCGTCACCGGCCGCGACGGCCTCACGGGCACGACGGACAGCGGTCTTCAGCTCGGACTTGACGGCCTTGTTGCGCTGCCGGGCCTTCTCGTTGGTCTTGATGCGCTTGATCTGGGACTTGATGTTCGCCACGAAATGAGCCTTCTCGGGGTCGGGGTTTCCGATACGGGAGTGTCTCCGGTGTCCCCGGCGGGAGGCCGGTGCGGAGACGGTGCCCGGTCCCCGCTGTCGGTCGGAGCCGACGCGCGCGCGGGACGGAGGCACGGCAGTCGACTCTACCAGCGGGCCGACTCCGGGTCCCAATCGGCGGGCCCGCCCCGGCCGGCGGCGGCGCGGGGCGCCGGTGGACCGGTGGGGGATGGCTCCCGATCACCGATGAACGGAGGCGGGATACGACGTGCGACGGTGGGGTGCGGGCGTCCCCCGCCGTCATGGGACCATGGGGGAGAACCCCCTATCATCCCGGGAGACCCGGGCCCGGCCCGCCGGTCCCTCCCGGCCCGCAGAATCCCAGACCTCCACCCGACAGGACCCCGCGTGCCCGCGACGACCCTTTCGAACGCTCCGGAGCCGAGCCGCACCGATCCGGCCGTCATCCGCAACTTCTGCATCATCGCGCACATCGATCACGGCAAGTCGACCCTCGCCGACCGGATGCTCCAGCTCACCGAGGTGGTGGACAACCGGCAGATGCGCGCGCAGTACCTGGATCGGATGGACATCGAACGGGAACGCGGCATCACCATCAAGTCGCAGGCCGTGCGGATGCCGTGGGGGTACGAGGGCACGGCGCACATCCTGAACATGATCGACACCCCCGGCCACGTGGACTTCACCTACGAGGTGTCCCGGTCGCTGGCCGCCTGCGAGGGGTGCGTCCTGTTGGTCGACGCCGCCCAGGGCATCGAGGCGCAGACGCTGGCCAACCTGTACCTGGCGATGGAGAACGACCTCACCATCATCCCGGTCCTCAACAAGATCGACCTGCCGGCGGCGCAGCCGGAGAAGTTCGCCGGGGAGTTGGCGCACCTGATCGGCTGCGAGCCCGATGAGGTGCTGCGGGTCTCCGCCAAGACGGGCGAGGGCGTGGGGGAACTGCTGGACGAGGTGGTGCGCCGGGTGCCGCGTCCCACCGGCGACGCCGACGCCCCGGCCCGCGCGATGATCTTCGACTCGGTCTACGACGCCTACCGGGGCGTGGTGACCTACGTGAAGATGGTCGACGGTCGGTTGGGGCACCGCGACCGGATCCGGATGATGTCCACCGGCGCCGGCCACGAGCTGCTGGAGATCGGTGTCAGCTCCCCGGAGATGACCGTCGCGGACGGCCTGTCGGTGGGTGAGGTCGGCTACCTCATCACCGGCGTGAAGGACGTGCGGCAGTCCAAGGTGGGCGACACCGTCACCCACCAGCGCAACGGGGCCACCGAGGCGCTGGGCGGGTACAAGGACCCCAAGCCGATGGTGTTCTCCGGCCTGTACCCGCTGGACGGTTCGGATTACCCGGACCTGCGCGACGCCCTGGACAAGTTGCAGCTCAACGACGCCGCGCTGGTCTACGAGCCGGAGACCTCGGCCGCGCTGGGCTTCGGTTTCCGGGTGGGCTTCCTGGGGCTGCTGCACCTGGAGGTCATTCGGGAGCGCCTGGAGCGGGAGTTCGGCCTCGACCTGATCGCCACCGCCCCCAACGTCGTCTACACGGTGACGATGGAGGACGGCTCCGAGTACGTGGTGACCAACCCCAGTGAGTACCCGACCGGCAAGATCGCCGAGGTGCGGGAGCCGGTGGTGCGGGCGACGCTGATCGCGCCCAGCGAGTTCATCGGCGCGATCATGGAGCTGTGCCAGAGCCGGCGCGGGTCCCTCCTGGGCATGGACTACCTCTCCGAGGAGCGCGTCGAACTGCGCTACACCCTGCCGCTGGCCGAGATCGTCTTCGACTTCTTCGACGCCCTGAAGTCGAAGACCCGGGGCTACGCCTCCCTGGACTACGAGACCACCGGCGACCAGGCCGCCGATCTGGTGAAGGTCGACATCCTGCTGCACGGCGACAAGGTGGACGCCTTCTCGGCGATCGTGCACCGCGAGAAGGCCTACGCCTACGGCGTGAAGATGGCCTCCAAGTTGCGGGAGCTGATCCCCCGGCAGCAGTTCGAGGTCCCGATCCAGGCGGCCATCGGTGCCCGGGTCATCGCCCGCGAGACGGTGCGCGCCATCCGCAAGGACGTGCTCTCCAAGTGCTACGGCGGTGACATCTCCCGCAAGCGGAAGCTGCTGGAGAAGCAGAAGGAGGGCAAGAAGCGGATGAAGGTCGTCGGTCGGGTGGAGGTGCCGCAGGAGGCGTTCATCGCGGCGCTCTCCTCGGATTCCGACGGCGGTGCCGGCGAGGGCAAGGGCCGCGGCAAGTAGTCGCCGGCGGAGGCACCCGGGAAACGGCCGGGGCGGGCGATCGGTCGCCCGCCCCGGCCGTTTCCCCCGTTTCGGGGCGACGCGGTCCCCCCGGAGGGGGGAAACGGTCGCCGGGGCCTTCCGGTGAACGGGGGAACGGGCCGCCCGCCCCGGCCGCCCCGGGCCCGGGGCGGAGGAGAGGGGCGGTGACCGGGAAGGCGTGATGATCACCCCTCCGCCACGACCTCACGCGCCGTAGGATGGGCACAGGCTCATATCGACCGGCACGCGAACCCTTACGCACGAGCGCCGGCCCATCTAGGGTGAACGCCACTCGAGGTTACTCGTGAGTCACCCCCAAAGAAGTGCGGGACCCGGAGGAAGTCGTGAGCGAGAAGCAGAATCCGATCGAGAACCGTCCGCCGTCCGTGGCGCACCTGTTCCTCGATCGGGTCGAGGCAACCCCCGACAAGGAGGCATACCGCTACCCGGTTCCCTCCCCCGGCGACGGCCCGGACGACTGGCGCGCCTACACCTGGGCCGAGGCCGCGCAGCGCGTCTTCGCCATCGCCGCCGGACTCATGTCCCTGGGGATCCGCCCGGAGGAGCGGGTGGCCATCGCCTCCTCCACCCGGGTGGACTGGATCCTCGGCGATATCGGCATCCTGTGTGCCGGCGCCGCCACCACCACGGTGTATCCGCAGACCAACGCCGATGAGACCGCCTTCATCCTGAAGGACTCCGGCAGCCGCGTCCTCATCGCCGAGGACGCCGCGCAACTGGCGAAGGCCCGGGAGCGTCGCTCCGAGCTGCCGGACCTGGCGCACGTGGTGGTCATCGAGACCGCCGACGCGGTGGCCGCCCCGGAGGACCCCGAGGGCTGGGTGCTCTCCCTGGAGGAGTTGGCCGAGCGCGGTCGTGCCCACCTGGAGAAGAACCCGGAGGCGGTCCGGGAGTCCGTGGCCTCCCTGCGCGCCGATCAGCTGGCCACCCTCATCTACACCTCGGGCACCACCGGTCGTCCCAAGGGCGTGCGACTGCGCCACGACGCGTGGTCCTACATGGGACACGCCATCGAGGCCATCGAGTTGATGAAGCCGGACGACCTTTCCTACCTGTGGCTGCCGCTGGCCCACGTCTTCGGGAAGGTCCTGATCGCCGGCCAGATCAAGATCGGGCACTCCGCCGCCGTGGACGGTCGGGTGGAGAAGATCATCGAGAACCTGCCGGTGGTCCGTCCCACCTACATGGCCTCCGTGCCGCGCATCTTCGAGAAGGTCTACAACGGCGCCGCCAACAAGGCCCGGGAGGGCGGAGCGGCCAAGTACAAGATCTTCCAGTGGGCGGCGGGGGTGGCCAAGGAGTACGGCCGGGTCACCCAGGACAACTTCTTCCGCACCGGGGCCCACACCGCGCCGGCGGGCCTGCGGGTCAAGCACGCGATCGCCGACAAGCTGGTCTACTCCAAGCTGCGTGAGCGCTTCGGCGGTCGGATGCGGGCCTGCGTCTCGGGTTCCGCGGCGCTCGCCCCGGAGATCGGCTACTTCTTCTCCGGCGCCGGAATCCACATCCTGGAGGGCTACGGCCTGACCGAGAGCAGCGCCGCCAACTTCGTCAACCCGGGCGCCGCCTACCGCACCGGCACCGTCGGCAAGGCGCTGCCCGGGCTGGAGGTGCGCATCGCCGACGACGGCGAGATCCTGCTGCGCGGTCCCGGCGTGATGGAGGGCTACCACGGGCTGCCGGAGAAGACCGCCGAGGTGCTGGAGCCGGACGGCTGGTTCCACACCGGTGACATCGGTGAGCTGTCCGACGACGGTTACCTGCGGATCACCGACCGCAAGAAGGACCTGTTCAAGACCTCCGGCGGCAAGTACGTGGCGCCGACCGAGGTCGAGGGCCGGTTCAAGGCGGTGTGCCCGTACGTGTCGAACATCCTGGTCATCGGCGCGGACCGGAACTTCTGCACCGCGCTGATCGCCCTGGACGAACTCTCCCTGATGGCCTGGGCACGTGAGAACGGCATGGAGGACCTGGACTACGCGCAGGTGGTCGCCGACTCCCGCACCCGGGAGATGGTGGACGGATACGTGCAGCAGCTCAACGAGGGTCTCCAGCGGTGGCAGACCATCAAGAAGTTCCGCATCCTGCCGCGCGACCTGGACGTGGAGCACGGTGAGCTCACCCCGAGCCTGAAGCTCAAGCGGCCGGTGGTGGAGAAGGCGTACGGCCACCTCATCGAGGAGATGTACGAGGGCGCCAAGGTCGGCTGACCGGTTCGATCGGTTTCGGTCCGGCCGAGTCGGGCCCGGCCGCGTTCGGACGACGGGGGCGGGATCCATCGGGTCCCGCCCCCGTCGACGCGTCCGCGCCCCATCCGCGCTCCCCACCGGGTTCGGGGAGCCGGGCGGGCGGCTCAGTCGACCAGATCCCGGGCCACCGCGTCGGCCAGCAGCCGACCGCGCAGGGTCAGCGCCGCCCGTCCCGCCGCGAAGGCGTCCTCCCGCAGCAGCCCGTCGGCCAGGTACCGCTCGGCGGCGGCGCGACCCTCGGGTTCCAGCAGGTCCAGCGGGCAGCCCTCGACCATGCGCAGTTCCAGCAGGACGCGCTCGACGCGGCGTTCGGCGGCGCTCAGGATTTCCCGCCCCGCGCCCGGCGAACGCCCCTCGGTCAGCGCGCGGGCGTACGCGCCGGGGTGGCGTTCGTTCCACCACCGCACCCCACCGACGTGACCGTGCGCGCCGGGGCCGGCCCCCCACCAGTCGCCGCCGGTCCAGTACAGCTCGTTGTGCCGGCAGCGGCCGGCGGGGGAGGTCGCCCAGTTGGAGACCTCGTACCAGGAGAACCCGGCGGCCGAGAGCGCCTCCTCGGCGATCAGGTACCGGTCGGCGTGCACGTCGTCGTCGATGGCCGGGATCTCCCCCCGTCGCACCCGACGGGCCAGCGCGGTGCCCTCCTCCACGATCAGCGAGTAGGCCGACAGGTGGTCCGGCCCGGCGCCGATCGCCGCCTCCAGGGAGGCCCGCCAATCGTCGTCGCTCTCACCCGGGGTGCCGTGGATGAGATCCAGGCTGATGTGCTCGAACCCCGCGGCCCGGGCCTCGGCGACGCACTCCTCCGGGCGCCCGGGCCGGTGCCGGCGCTCCAGGATCCGCAGGACGTGCTCGCGCGCGCTCTGCATCCCGAAGGAGATCCGGGTGAAGCCGGCCTCGCGGAGGGCCGCCAGACGGGTGGGGTCCACCGACTCGGGGTTGGCCTCGATGGTGGCCTCCGCGTCCGGGGCCAGGCCGAACTCCTGCCGCAGCGTCTCCAGCAGCCGGCCCGGGTCCCGGGTCGGCAGCAGGGTGGGGGTGCCCCCGCCCAGGAAGACGGTCCGCACCGGACGCGGGTCGTCCCCCAGGACCTTCCTGGCCAGCCGGATCTCCTCGATCAACAGATCGGTGAAGTTCTCCCGGTTCACCCCCGCGCCGTCCGGTCCGCGCAACTCCTCGGCGACGTAGGTGTTGAAGTCGCAGTAGCCGCAGCGGGAGGCGCAGAAGGGGACGTGCAGGTAGAAGCCGAGGGGGCGCCCGGCGGCGCCGTCGAGCGCGCCGGACGGCAGCGAACCGTCGGTGGGGACCGGCTCGCCCCCGAGGGGGATGGAAGGCATGGGTCCATTCTCCCGGATGTCTCCCGGATGTCTCCCGGATGCCCTCCCGGATGCCCTCCCGGGTGCCCTCCGGAGGGCACCCGGGAGGGGGAGGCCTCGGGTCCGTGCCCCGGGCGGGTCAGGGGCCGGCGGGGCCACCCACCGTCACGTGGTCGATGAGGTGTTCCACCGGTCCGAGCAACGCCGGCTCCAGGTCCCGGTAGGACCGCACCGACCCCAGGATGCGCCGCCAGGCCGCGCCGGTGTTCTCCGGCCAGCCCAGGGCCCGGCACACACCGGTCTTCCAGTCCTGCCCCCTCGGCACCCGGGGCCATGCCCCGATGCCCACCGAGGCGGGCTTGACCGCCTCCCACACGTCCACGAAGGGGTGGCCGGTGATCAGGACGTGCGGTCCGCAGACCTCCGCCGCGATGCGGGACTCCTTGCTGCCGGGCACCAGGTGGTCCACCAGCACGCCCAGCCGGGCCCCGGGGCCGGGGGAGAAGTCCGCGACGATCGCGGGCAGGTCGTCGATGCCCTCCAGGTACTCCACGACGACGCCCTCGATCCGCAGGTCGTCGCCCCACACCTTCTCCACCAGTTCGGCGTCGTGGCGTCCCTCGACGTAGATCCGACCGGCGCGCGCCACTCGGGCGCGCGCTCCGGGGACGGCCACCGACCCGGATGCGGTCCGCCCCGGGCCCGGTGTCCCCGAGGGGTCGGGCGCCCGGGCGGGGCGCGGGCGCACCAGGGTCACCGGTCGTCCCTCCAACAGGAAGCCGGCCGGTGCCAGGGGGAAGACCCGCTGCTTGCCGAACCGGTCCTCCAGGGTGACGGTGGGACCCTGCGCGGTCCGCTCGCAGCGGATCACGGCGCCGCAGAAGCCGGTGGTCACCTCCTCCACCACCAGATCCGCATCGGCGGGCACCTCGGGCACGGGGGCCCGCTTCCGCTTCCACGGCGGGGTGAGGTCGGGGCCGTACTCACGCATGCGCACCGGCCGAGTCTAGAACGGCGTCCCCCCGCCGTCGGCGACCGCGCGGGGGGTGTCGCGCGGTCGCCGACCGGATCCCGGGCGGGTCCGCGGAGCGGCGGCTCAGCCGGCCCCGGTCGGGTCGAACCGCTCGACGAGTGCCGCGCGTTGTGCGCGCAGGAAGGGCGCGTCCACCACCGCGCCGTGGCCGGGCACGTAGCGGGCCTCCCCGCCGCCGAGGCGCAGCAGGCGGTCGATCGCGCCGGGCCATCCGGCGGGGTGGGCGTCCGGGCCGGCCTGCGGCTCGCCGGACTCCTCCACCACGTCCCCGCAGAAGACCACCGGGGGGATCCCCGGCGCGCCGGTCACCAGCAGGGCCAGGTCGTGGCCGGTGTGGGCGGGGCCGAGCGCCACCGCCAGCACCCGGCGCCCGGCGGGGGAGGCACCGACGGGCAGGGTGAGGGACGGGGC
>NZ_VKHT01000460.1 GCF_014141535.1 Streptomyces alkaliphilus
CCCCGGGCGGTCACCCCGAGAAACGGAACCGGGCCGCCGGCTCCTCGGCCGCCGCCGCCTCCACGCGCGCCCGCATCCCCTCCGTCATCGACGGCAACCCGTCCAGGGGGAACCACCGCGCCTCGGTGTTCTCCCCGTCCGCCGGATACGGGTCACCCGAGATCCACCGGCACCGGAACACCAGGTCGAGGTACTGCGTCCGGTCCCCGTTCTCGTACACCACCGGATCGGTGACCCGCACCGAGGCCAGCCGCTCGGGCACCGCCACCACGCCCGCCTCCTCCAACACCTCCCGGACCGCCGCGTCCGCCGGCTCCTCCCCCGGATCCACGATGCCGGTCACCGGCGTCCAGGCACCGTTGTCCGCCCGGCACACCATCAGCGCCCGGTCCCCGTCCAGGACCACGGCCGTCACGCCCGGCAGCCACAGCGGGTCGTTGCCGATCTTCTCGCGCAGCGCGAGGATGAACTCCGGAGTCGCCATTCCGTCAGCCTACGGGCGCGATGGGACCGCCGGCCCGCCCGACCTCACCCTTCCGGAGACCCCCTCCGGGGCTCGGGCACCGCGTCCGCGCACCCCTCGGTGGCCGCCGAGCCATCCGTGTCGGGGGCACCCCGCCACCCACACACGCACAGTCATGATCCCCGCCCCGCCCGTTGTGCCGGCTCACCGCCGGGCCCTCGCCCCGGCGACCACACGGCCCAGCCGACCGGCTTGCGGTACTCCATGATGTGGCCGGTCGCCGGAAAGCTCTCGTTGCCCACCAACTTGCCGCTCCTGGTCTCCACGATCGTGAAGCCGACCCTTTGGTACAAGCCGATCGCGCGCTCGTTCCCGGCCAACACCGAGGTCTCCACCCGCGCACCCGCCTGCGCCACGGCGTACCGCAACAGCGCGCCACCGGCCCCCTGCCCGTACCGGGCGGGATCCACGTAAAGCCAGGACACCTCGTCGTCCTCCAGCGCCACGAAACCCACCACCTCCGGATCCGCACCGGAGCCGGGGCCCTCGGCGACCCAGACCCGACCGTCGAAGAGGCCCTCGTTCTCGTAGGTCTCGGCCAGGGTGAGGAAGGCTTCCACTCCCACCGTGGCCTCCAGCTCATCGAGGCGGGCCGCGTCGTGGATCCGCTCGATCGCCTCCCAGTCCTCGGGCAGATAGTCCCGTATCCGCCACTCGGCCTGCCGCCGCTCCGTCACCATGCCCGAACGATGACCCCGACCCTCGCGGCGCGCAACGCGTTTATCGCCCACGGACATACCCGCCCCGCCGAACACCGGGCCCCACGGCCACCGAAGACCTCGAACCCACTCCCCCGGACCGTGAGGCCGCCACACCGGACCCGGCACCACCGCCACGCGGGGGAACCGCCGTGGCCGACGACGATCGCGAGGAGGTACTCCAACTGCCGGATGCCGGCGCCCCGATCCTCTCGCGACCCACACCGACCCTCCACCGGCCGCGCCGCCCCACGCCCGTCCACCGGGCGCCCCACCGGCTACACTGACCCCGGCGCACGGCCACCGGCCGTCGCCCCGCACCACCCACGCCTCCGTAGCTCAGGGGATAGAGCACCGCTCTCCTAAAGCGGGTGTCGCAGGTTCGAATCCTGCCGGGGGCACAGGAAGAAGGGCCAGCTCAGGAGGGTTTTTCTCCGAGGCTGGCCCTTCGTCGCGTCCGGGGTCGTGCCACACGCGTGCCACTAATGCCACGCGGATGCCACATCTCTAGCCGGAGACCCCTCCCCCACCTTCGCGGATCATGGCCCCGAGCCGATCGGCGATGGCCCGGTCACGGTCGCCGGTCATGTGCTGGTAGATCAGCGCGGCCCGGGAGCTGCTGTGCCCCATCCTCGTCATCAGCTCCCGTGTGCTGGCCCCGGCCGTCGAGGCCAGCGTGTTGCCCGTGTGCCGCAGGTCGTGAAAGTGCAGCTCGGCCGTGACGCCCGCAGCCTCCCGGGCCTTGACCCAGTCGTCCCGGAAGTTGCTCCGCCGCAGCTGTCCACCCTGCGGCCCGACGAAGATATGTCCGTCCCGGCCCGGAGCAGCGAAGTGCTCCAGGTGGTGCGTGACCGCGTCGAGCAGTTCGGCCGGGAAGGAGACGGATCGCACCCCGGCCGCGGATTTCGGGGCCTTGTCGAAGAGTCGGCCGTCCTGCAACTCCGCCTGGGCACGGCGAACAGTGAGGGTCGGCCCGTCGAGGTCGATGTCCCGGCGGCGCAGGGCGGCCAGCTCACCGAACCGCAGGGTGGTGAAAGCCGCCAGGAGCACGAGCAGCCGATAGCGCGGCGCGATGGAGTCGGCGACGGCGAAGACCTCAGCCACCGTGAGAACCGGTCGTTCCGGCACGTCGTAGCGGTCCGCGCCCTTGACGCGGCAGGGGTTACGCCGGATCAGTTCGTCGTCCACCGCCGTGTTCATCAGGGCGCGCAGCAGTTGGTACGCCTTGACCACCGTTGGTTCCCCGACACCGGCCGCCAGGAGTTTGCCGCGCCAGCCGCGCACCCGGGCCGTCGTCACGTCCGCCACGCTCCCGGCTCCGAAGGTGGGCAGGATGTGCAGCCGCATGACCGACTCGTTGCGCTCCCGGGTGCGGTCGGCGAGCTTCCGATCCCGCAACCACGCGGCGGCGTACTCGCCGAAGTTCACCGCCCCGGCGTCCGGGTCGGACCACTGTCCGCGCGTGATGTCCGACTCGATGTGTGTCAGGGCGAGCTGGGCATCGGTCTTCGTGGTGTACGTCTTCTCGGCCGGACGCAGTTGTCCCGTGTCCGGGTCCCGGTAACGGACCTGCCAGCGACCGGACGGAAGCCGCCGGACCGAACCGAAGCTCCGCCGCTTCCCCTTCCCGTTGGCCATCAGGCAGCCCTCCGCAGGGAGTCGCGCCGGTGGTCGATCGGCCGCACCGTGTTGGCGTCGATGAAAGCGTTCAGCGCGCTCTGAGGGATGCGGACGTGTCGGCCGACCTTGACGAACACGATCCGCCGCTCGGCGATCAGGCGCCGGGGGAAACGGGCCGTCGTGCCCAGCAGTTCGGCCACCTGGTCAACGGTGAGATAGCGGTCGCTCATCGGGAGGACTCTCCTTTCGGGCCCGGTGTGAGGGAGTCGGCGAGCCATTCCTCACCGGGGGTGAGGCCGGTTCCGGCGTAGATCCAGTGGCCGAGGACGAGGGTGGTTTCCTCGTCCGGTTCGGGTGCGGGTCCGGTGTCGGTGGGGGCGTCGCCGCGTGCGAGGGCGGCTTGGAGTCGGCGCCATTCGGCGCGGGCGGTGCGCAGCGCGCCGAGGGTGGTGGAGTAGGCGCGGGATTTGGTGGAGAAGTGGCCCCGGAAGCCGAGCATGTGGGCCCAGGCCCGCAGTCGGAGGTCTTCCAGTTCCTTGCGGGCGCCGAGGGTCCAGGTGGTGCGGATCAGGCGTCGGGCGTGGTCGGGGAGGTCGAGGCCCACCAGTTCGGCGAGGAACCGCAAGGGGCGGTCGAGGGTGCCGGTGGCCGCTTCGGCGCCCTTGGTGGCGTACTTGGCGATGTAGCCCGCCACGGCCTGTTCGCTCAGTTCGGTGCCGGCGTCGAGGTCGGGGCCGTGGATGGGGCGGATGTCGAGCTGTCGGCCGAAGGCGAAGGTGTGCGCGCGGCCGTCGAGGACGGGGCCGGGGATGCTCGCCCGGGTGACGGCGGCCCCGATCGCGTCGGTCAGCAGCTCGACCGTGGCCCAGGCCGGGGGCGGGGTGTGGCCGCCGCCGGGGCCGTCGAGGCGGATGACGGCGTGGAAGTGGACCGCGCCGCGTCGTTGGTACTCGGCGACCTTGGCGAAGGAGATGCGGGCGTGGTCGGCGAGGGCGCGTTGGGGCAGTCCGGCGCGGTGGGCGATCTCGCGGCGCAGGTGGATGGTGAAGCGTCGCCACAGGGCTCCGGCGTGCGCGTTCCACAGCACGGCCGCTTCGTAGTCGTAGCGGTCGGGGTCGATGGGTGTGCCGAGGGCCGGGTCGTCGGGGGCGTGGCGCAGGCCGCAGCGGCACGGGCGGAC
>NZ_VKHT01000461.1 GCF_014141535.1 Streptomyces alkaliphilus
GATCCCACCGGGCGGCGCCCCCGGGTGGTGGTGATCAGCCCGCCCTTCCTCTCCCACGCCCGGCCGATGTCCGTGTTCGCCCACGCGCTGCGTCGGGCGGGCGCCGAGACGACCGTGGCCTGCGGACCCGACTTCGCCCATCTCGCCGAGGAGGCGGGGGTGGGGTTCGCGGAGTTGAGCGTCACCCGGAACGCCAACACCGGCATCGCCGAACGCACCACCCAGGCCGCCGGTGAGGCGGCCCGCCTGACGGAGTTCCTGGACGCCACCCGGAACGGGGCGGTGTCGGCGCTGCTCGCCCAGGCCCGTCACCGGCGGGCCGACCTGCTGGCCGACCCCGACGGGGTGCGCGAGCGAATCGCCGCGCTGCACGCGCGGCTGCGTCCCGACTGGTACGTGGTGGACCTGCTCGCCTACTCCGCCACGCTGGCCCTGCACTGCCTGGACCTGCCCCATGTCACCTTCTGTCCCGGCCACCCCGGCTACCTGCCACCGGACGACACGGCATGGTTCGGGATGCCCGCCGTCTGGCCGCGCGCGATCCGGCCGGACCGCGCCGAACTGGAACGACTGCGGGATGCGGTGATCGGGAACGACCGGGCGTTCACCGAACTGTTCGCCGGGGTGGTGCGACGGGTCGCGCCGCACCGGCCGGTGCCCCACCGGGCGTTCGCGCTCTGCTCACCGCACGCCGTGGTCCTCAACTACCCGGACCTGCCCTGGCTGCCGGCCCTGCCGCCGGGCGCCGGCGAGGCGGTGCGCATCGGTCACTGCGCCGGCCTCGCGGAGCATCCGGCGGCCGGGGAACCGCTGTCGGCGGCGTGGGAGGAGCGGTTGGCCTCGATCGGTGCCGGGCCGGGCGGCCGGCCGCTGGTGCTCGTGGCGCTCGGCACCTTCCTCTCGGCCCGTGACGACGTGCTGCGGGCGGCGGCCCGGGGAATCCTGGCGCACTGCCCGGAGGCCGCGGTGGTGGTGGCCGCCGGGAATCGTGCCGGGGCGCTGCGCCCCCTCCTCGACCCCGGGGGTTCGGGCGGCGGCCGTCTGCTGGTGGCCGACTCGGTGCCGCAGCGCGCCCTGCTGGGCCGCGCCCGGGCGATGGTGCACCACGGCGGCAACAACTCCTTCACCGAGTGCCTGTGGGCCGGGGTGCCGGCGGTGGTGCTGCCCTTCTCCAGCGACCAGTTCGCCGTCGCCCACGACGCCGAGCGGGCCGGTGCGGGGGGCGCACCGGGTGCTGCGCCTCATGGCCGGGCGGCCGGGCACCCGGGTGGCCGGACCGCTCCCGGGAGATGACCCCGGGCCGCTCGGGTGGCGTGCCGACGATGACGGCGACGCGGAACCGGACATCGCCGTTCCGGCCGGCTGACCGGGGCGGGACCCCCCACACCCCGCCCGCCGGCCGGAGCGTCCGGCCCGGGTGGGTGTGGCGGAACCCGCCCCGGGTACGGGCGGGCCCGATGCCGCGGGATGGACCTCAGGCGTTGAGGGGGCCCCGGACGATGCTCTTGCCGGAGTGGTCCGGGCTCCCGTTGAAGGGCTCCTCCGAGACGTCCACCAGCGCGTACTCCCCCAGGTCCACGCCGTGCGGCAGCGGCAGCACGGCGGTGCCGTCCCCATCCAGCACCCCGATGGGGATGAGCTTGCCCGCGCCCTCGTCCATCAGCCAGACCTCGAAATACCCCGAGGTCTCCGGGAGTCCGCGCACACTGATGACCAGGGCGTGCCCCGTCTCCTCGGCCCCGTCCAACCGGATCCGGCCCACCGCCGGCAGGTCCACTCCCTCCGGCGGGTCGATCCGCACGTACTCCGCCGCGTACTCGGCGGTGGGCGTGTCCGCGGGGCCGGCCTCCCGGCTCATCTGCCACCAGGTGCCGGCGCTGCCGATGAGGACGCCGGCCGCCAACGAGGCGGCCACGGCGAACAGCAACGGACGGCGCCGGGGAGCGGGAATCGGCACCGGGGAAGCCGGCCGGGGCCCGTTCGCGGGCGGGCCGGAGCGGGCGGGCGGCACCGTGCCGGTGGAGGGCGTGGAGGTGCCGCCGGCCTCCCCGGCCGGCCCGGCACCGTGCACGGCACCGGCGCCACCCTCGCGGGCGAACGCCTCCTCGCCGTCACCTTCAACGACCTGGCCACCGGGGGCGAGCACGCCCGCGTCGCGCGGATCGCCGAACTCGAACGCGCCCGCGCCATCGCCGAGAACCCCCGCCTGCACCACGTGGTGGTCACCGGCGGGGTGGAGACCCTGCCGTTCGTCGGCCTCGACCCCGAGGGCATGCGGCTGACCGACGAACCCGCCCCCTCCCTGGTGAGCGCCGCCCGGCACCGCGCCCGTCTCGCCGCCGGCAGCGCCGACCACCTCGTCGGACACGGCGCCCGCGAGGTCCTCGACGCCCACCCGGCCCGGCTCGCCGACCTGGTCCTGGGGCGACAACGCCGCCACCTCGTGCGCACCATCATGGCCCTCCGTCACGGCGACGGGGGGCATTCCGTCGCGGGACCCCTGGCCCTGTACCGGGCGGCCCGCCGACTCGCCCGCACCTCCTACCGGGAGGGCGTCACCGGCGTCGCCGTCCGACTGCGGCACGCCGCCCCGGACGCCGCCGACACGGTCGACCCGTTCGCCGACCCCTTCGGGGTGGCCCCGACCGGCCGCCGTGCCCCGGACGCCGGACCCCTGGGCGCCTCCCTCAGCTGGGCCCTTCCCGGGCCCGCGGCCCGCTGGCTGACCGGCGAGACCCTCGCGGAGGTCTCCTTCCGGCTGGAGGCCGCCGCCACCCGCTCCCGGCCCGCCGGCCGCGACAGCCACCCGGGCGCCCAGCGCGCCCGCGCCGCCCTGGTCCGGCGCGCCGCCGACCACCGGGTGCTGGAACAGGCCGTGGAACTGCACCACCAGCGCCTGCACGCCCCCTTCTACGACAACGCCGTCGTCCGCGCCGGCCGGTTGCTGCCGGAGACCCTGCGGATACAGCCCGGCGCCCGGCCGGAGATCCTGCGCGAGGTGCTCGCCGGGGCGGGTGTCCGCGCGCTGCCGCCCGGCTGGGGTGCCCCGGCCCGCGCCCTCCAGACCGAGGCGACCCGCCTCGGCCTGCGCACCGCCCTGGGCGACCTCATCGACCTCTTCGACGCGCCGCTGCTCGCCGACGCCGGGCTGGTCGAGGCCAGGGTCGTCCGCCGGGCGTTGCGCGCCGCCGCCGAGGAGGAGCCGGTGCCGCTGGAGGGCATCGCCGAACTGGTCTCCACCGAGCTGTGGTTGCGGCGACTGACGACCCGGCGCGGCTCGTGCTGGACCACCGAGGGCAACCGGGAACCGCGTGCCGTCGCCGGAGGCGTCACCCGCTGACGCCCCCGACGACGGCCGGGGCACGGGCGCGGCGGTCGGTCCCGGAATCCGGGGCGGTGGGCCGGAAGGGGCATGCCGGTCACGCCCCCTGCGGTCCGCCCGTCAGCCGCAGTCCAGCTCCGAGTCGGCCCAGGTCACGGGAGTGAGTGCGCCGAACGGGCCCCGGGGGCGGGCCTCCAACCGCACCGTGTCCACTCCGGTCAGGTCCACGGCCACCGGCACCGCGGCGGCCCCCGCCGTCACCGTGCCCGATCCCCACACGGGGATCCCGTCGACCAGCACCCTGAACTCCGCCGCGCCCCGGTCGGTGGGCGCGGTGTCGTCCACCCCCACCCGGGCACGCAGTGTCGAACAGGGGCGGTTGAGGTCGATGATCATCGTGGAGGACGCCGACACGGTGATGCCGTGCGCGTGGGGCACCCCGCCGATGGACGGCTGGGAGCGCGGCAGGAAGGCACTGCCACCGAGCAGGCGCAGGCGCGGCTCGTCGGCGCCGGTCCCGGGGAAGCCGGGAAGCAGATGACGGAGTTGATACGTGCGCGGCTCGGGCTGGGGTTCGGGTTCCGGTTCCGGCTCCGGCTCGGGTTCCGGTTCGGGCTGGGGTTCCGGTTCCGGTTCGGGCTGGGGTTCCGGTTCGGGTTCGGGCTGGGGTTCCGGCTCCGGTTCGGG
>NZ_VKHT01000462.1 GCF_014141535.1 Streptomyces alkaliphilus
ATTCAGACGCGGACATCTTCCGCGCACCCTATCGGGCCCTCCCGCGCACCGCCCGGAACGGGGCGTGCGCGGGAACGGTCCGATGGGGCGGGCCGGAGGGGCGGGTGCCCGCCCCTCCGTCAGCCCGCGCTGAGACGGCGCACGAGGATGCTGGCGTCCCCCCGGGACTCCAGGTCCGCGAGGACGACCGCCACCGCCTCCCGCACGATGCGCCCCCGGTCCACCGCCAGGCCGTGCTCGCCGCGGAGGACCAGCCGGGCGTGCTCGAGGTCCATGAGTTCCTCGGCCGATACGTAGACGGTGATCTTCTCGTCGTGCCGCTCGCGTCCGCTGGGACGTCGTGGGGAGCGGGCGCGACGCGGGGCCTCCGGGCCGGTCCGGGAGCCGCGGGACCCCGCGCCGGAGCGTTGACCGGCGGCCCCGGAGCCGGCGGATGAGCGGGTCCCGGAGCCGGCGGGACGCTTGCCCTGGCCCGGCACGGAGGCGGCCGGTTCGGCGGACCCCGCCGTCGGGGGCGTCGTGGAGGGACCCCCGGTCGCCTGCCGCGGCGCGGGGTCCCCCGGCTCCCCGGCCGGGGCGGGAACGGACGCGTCGGAAGCGGCCGGGGCATCGGCGTCGCCGGAGCCTTCCCGGGACGACGAGGCCTGCACGGCGGCCCCGCCGGTGGTACGGAAGAGTTCGTCGGCCGCCGGGAGACTCACTCGGCGTGGCACCGGGCGAGCACCTCCCTGGCGAGCTGACGGTAGGCGGCGGCCCCCACCGAGTTGGAGGCGTAGGTGGTGATGGGCTCGCCGGCGACGGTGGTCTCCGGGAAGCGCACCGTACGACCGATGACGGTGTGGTACACGTTTTCGTCGAAGGCTTCCACCACCCGTGCCAGCACCTCCCGGCTGTGCACCGTTCGGGAGTCGTACATGGTGGCGAGGATGCCGTCGAGGTGCAGGTTGGGGTTGAGTCGCTCCTGAACCTTCTCGATGGTCTCGGTCAACAACGCGACGCCGCGCAGGGCGAAGAACTCGCACTCCAGCGGAACGATCACCTTGTGGGCGGCGGTGAGGGCGTTGACCGTCAGCAGCCCCAGCGAGGGCTGGCAGTCGATCACCACGAAGTCGTAGTCCGGTAGCAGGGGTTGCAGTGCCCGCTGCAGGGAGGACTCCCGGGCCACCTCGCTGACCAGTTGCACCTCGGCGGCGGAGAGGTCGATGTTGCTCGGCAGCAGGTCCATCCCGGCGACGGCCGTCTTGAGCAGCACCTCGTCGGGGGCCAGCCCGCGTTCCATCAGGAGGTTGTAGACGGTGAGTTCGAGCTCCATCGGATTGACGCCGAGCCCCACGGAGAGGGCTCCCTGGGGGTCGAAGTCCACCAGCAGGACACGCCGGCCGTACTCGGCGAGGGCGGCTCCCAGGTTGATGGCCGAGGTGGTCTTCCCCACCCCGCCCTTCTGGTTGCACATCGCGATGATCTTCGCCGGCCCGCGCTCCCCCACCGGCCCCGGAATGGGGAAGTACGGCAGGGGTCGGCCGGTCGGGCCGATCCGCTCACGACGCTGACGTGCGGCGTCGGGGGCGATGGTGGCGGCGTATTCGGGATCGGGTTCGTACTCCGCGTCGGGGTCGTAGAACTTCCCGTCGCCGAAGTCCTCTTCGTAGTCGTCGGCCGCGCCGGTTGAACCGGGGCCGTTCGTACTCTGATGCGCTGTCATCTTCGGTGCGTTCCGGTTCGTGGTGAAGGTGTGCACGGCGACGGAACCGATGCCCGCCGTGCCCCCGGGACCCAAGAGGCCACCGGGCGCTCCCGGGATCGTTCCCCCGGGAGTAATTGTCGACTCATTCACAAGTCGTCTTACCTCCTTGGGGACCAGGGAACTTCCGAACAGGGTCAGCGTTGCACCATGCCGACGTTTGGCGACTCTATGGCGTGTCGGCGGTCGACAGCAACACAATCCGCCGGACCGACACCCTTGTGTCGGGGATTGCCCCCTCCCCAGCAGCCCCGGTGTCAAGGGGGCACGGGCGGCGCACGGCGTGTCGACATGACGAACACCCGAGGGGATGAATGGAGCAAAAGCCCAATCATCCCGCGAGTCGCCTGTTCGGATGGTCGGGATCCGGCCGAAAGCCGCCTCACCCCGACGGTCGGGCGAGTCCCCCGAGCGGGTCGCCCCCGCCGACTCCCCCGGGGTCGCACCATCGGCAACACCCGTTTCCCGGGCGGGTTTCGGGGGCGCGGGGGCGCACGGAAGCCGGCTTCACAAGTCGACTGATCGTTCGATTGACACATCGTCCGCATGAACGAATAACGAGTCGACAGATGGTCGTGGAGGAGGGCGATGGGTCGACCGGGGAACACCCCCGGGAACGAGAACGTGCTCCGGGGCCGGGAGAAGTCGATACATCCACTTCCCCCGGCCCCGGGACGCCCTCGGAACCGCCCCGGCGGTCAGCCCACCACGGTCTTGGGGGCCACCCGCGGCAGGCCGTGCGCCTCGGCCACCGAGGCATGGATGACCTGGCCCTCGTGCACGTTCAACCCTCCGGCGAAGGCCGGATCGGCGGCCAGGGCCTCCCGCCACCCCCGGTCGGCGAGCCGGACCAGGTAGGGCAGGGTCGCGTTGGTCAGGGCCCGGGTGGAGGTGCTGGGCACGGCCCCCGGCATGTTGGCGACGCAGTAGAAGAGGGAGTCGTGGACCGGGAAGGTGGGGTCGGCGTGGGTGGTGGGTCGGGAGTCCTCGAAGCACCCGCCCTGGTCGATGGCGATGTCCACCAGCACGCTGCCCGCCCGCATCCGGGACACCAGGTCGTTGGAGACCAGTTTCGGCGCACGGGCACCGGGGATCAGAACCGCACCGATCACCAGATCGGCGGTCCCGACCGCCTCGCGCAGCGCGTAGTCGTTGGAGACGACGGTCCGCACCCGTCCGCCGTAGATGCGGTCCGCCTCGCGGAGCTTGCGGACATCGGTGTCCAGGAGTGTCACCCGGAAGCCCATGCCGACCGCGATCTGCATCGCGTTCCACCCGGAGACACCGCCGCCGATCACGACCGCCTCGGCCGCCGGGGCGCCGGGCACACCGCCCGGGAGCACCCCGCGCCCACCGGCGGAGCGCATCAGGTGGTAGGCGCCCACCTGGGGGGCGATCCGCCCGGCCACCTCGGACATGGGTGCCAGCAGGGGCAGGGAACCGTCGGGGTTCTGCACGGTCTCGTAGGCGATGGCGGTGGTGCCCGCCGAGATCAGTGCGTCGGTGCACTCCCGGGAGGCGGCCAGGTGAAGGTAGGTGAACAGCACCTGGTCCTTGCGCAGCCGGTGGTACTCCTCCTCCACCGGCTCCTTGACCTTGAGGACGAGGTCGGCCTGCTCCCACACGTCATCGGCCGTGGGGAGGATCTCCGCGCCGGCCGCCCGGAACTCCTCGTCGGGGATCGCGGAGCCCGCGCCGGCCCCCTGTTCCACCCGGACGAGGTGCCCGCGTCGAACCAGTTCGTGGACTCCTGCCGGGGTGATCGCCACCCGGAACTCGTTGTTCTTGACTTCGCGCGGAATGCCGACCTTCACGTGGATCACGGTCCTTGGGTTGTGCCGCCGGGGGTCGCCCGGTACGTCGGCGGGAGGGTGGGTGGAACGCGACGGGCGAGGACAACCGCCGGGGAGGAGGGGATCGCCGCTGCCCCGGCGCCCTTGTCGTGCCCACCGCCGTCCGGGATCGCGTGGGGACCACCCACACCATCCCGAAACGCCGGAACGGACTCATACCCGGCACAGCGGAAGTCATCGACCTCACGCGCCTTGGTCATTGTTAATGAAGGATGAGCCACTGTCCAGCCTTGCAAACAACACTTAACAGAGAAATTTTTCTGTGTTTCGTAGGTGTGCGCTGGGTAGTGACGACGGAATCCGCAGTCGTTCGGGCTCCCCACCGGTTCCCCGGCGCACAACGGGGCCCGCCGGGCTCCCCGGCGGGCCCCGTGCCCGGCACGTCCGTCGTTCCTCAATCCCGCGTGG
>NZ_VKHT01000463.1 GCF_014141535.1 Streptomyces alkaliphilus
GCCCTCCGCCTCCCGGCCGTCCCCCCCGGTCGCGGTCGCCGCGATCATCCGTTCCGCCGGCAGGGTGCTCCGGGTCCACTGGGGGGCCGCGGCGCCGCCCGGCCCGGGGGGCACCGGAATCGGCCCCGGGGCCCGCACCCCGGCGTTGTCCGGGGTGTCGCCGCGACGCGCCCCGTTGAACACCTCCAGGTCGAAGAAACCGGGCCTGCCCTGGCTGACGGTCATGAAGAGGTCCACCCTGCGCGGTCCCTCCTCCAGGTAGGGGGTCAGTGCCTCCTCCACGATCCCGTCGGTGAAGTCGCCCCAGCGCACCGGCAGGATCACGCCCTCCACGTGCGCGGTGCGACCGTCCGCCGTCCGCAGGGTGGTGCCGTGCAGGGCCAGGACGGCGGCGCCCGAGGGGTTGCCGCGACGGATGTCGCGGTCGAGCCCGAAGGGGTCGAAGCCGGTGATCACGATCCGCAGTCGATCCCCGCCTGCGGGCAGGCGGTTGCCCTCGATACCACGCGAGGCGCGTTCGAGGGCGGAGACCAGCGCCGTTCCGAGCGGATCTCCGGCGGGGCGGTATCCGCGCAGCACCCGGATCATGGCCAGCCGGGTCCAGTACAGGGGACGGTCGTCACCGTCGGTCTCCCGGGCACGGCGCGCGGCGTTGCGCCACAGACGGCGGCCGTGATCCCGCACGACGCGCAGGGCCCCCTCCTCGTCCTCCGCCGCGTCCAGGGCCTCGGTGAACGCGGTGACGGCGTCACCGTGCCCGCCGTGGCGCAGCACGCGGCCGGGTATCTCCCGGTCGAGCCGGGCCTCCTCGGCGAACTCTTCCGCTGTGATCCCGCTGTCGGTGCTCAACGCCTCTCCCGAGGGGTGTTCCGTGATGACGATGTGAAGGTCGGATGGCTCATCCGTATCAGGAAAGCGGGGAAATGGTCCCCCTCCTGCGCGAACCCGTTGCGGTGGTGTGGCCCCGTCGTATCCCGATCGAGCAGGGGAGCACCCCGGGTGTGGATCGCGCGGCGCCGGGCACGCGCCGATCCGGAGTCGCCCCGAGCGGGTCCGCTCCTTTCCGGGGCGGAATCGTTCGCCCCGGTGCGACCCGATCCATCCCGCTTCCGTGTCGGCCGATAAAAGCCGACCCGTGACGCGCCCTCTCCCCGAGCGGGACGTCGCAATTCTTTGCATAATCGGACATACAAACCCGATGGTGGTCACCGGTGGTCTTTCCGGCGCGTATGAACCCCCGGAACAAGGCGAAAATCAGCCAGTTTTCCTCGGGGGGAGTGTGAGAGGGGAATCGGGGCAACCGACAGACGACCGGTACACGTCATCACGAGAGGACATCTGTCATGGGCATCATCGCGTGGATCATCCTCGGCCTGATCGCCGGCGCCATCGCCAAGAAGGTGATGCCGGGCGACGGCCCCGGTGGCTTCATCGTCACCATCCTCCTGGGTATCGCGGGTGCCCTGCTCGGCGGATTCCTCGGCAGCGCGCTGTTCGGGGTGGACGCCGTGGACGGCTTCTTCGAGATCTCCACCTGGGTGGCGGCCATCATCGGAGCCGTCATCCTTCTCTTCCTCTACCAGCTGCTGACCGGCCGACGCTCGCGCGTCTGACCGACGCCCACCGGCGGCCCGTTTCTCACCCCGGGTCCCCCCACCCCCTCGGAGTTCCCTGGTGGCGCGGGTTCACCTGTGAACTGAAGAGGGAGAAGTGAGAATGGGCCACGGCCAC
This sequence comes from Streptomyces alkaliphilus, assembly GCF_014141535.1. Classification (GTDB taxonomy): domain Bacteria; phylum Actinomycetota; class Actinomycetes; order Streptomycetales; family Streptomycetaceae; genus Streptomyces; species Streptomyces alkaliphilus. Next base: position 1,732 of record NZ_VKHT01000463.1, read on the forward strand.
CCCCACGGTCACGACCACCACGACGAAGGCCGGCCGCTGCCCGCCGCGATGGACGCCTCCATCCCGGACAGCGAACTGAGCCCCGAGCAGCTTTCCCGCCGCGGCATCCTCCGCCGCGTGGGGCCGCTGGGGGCGGGACTCGCCGGCGCGGGCGTTCTCGCCGGCGCCGGCGAGGCCTTCGCCGCCGCGGGGAACGGGGGTGCCGTCACGACCGGCACCGCCGCCGCGGCAGGCCCGCCGGGCCCGGACGGAAGCTGCTCTGGCCGGCGGGCGACCACCACATCCACACCCAGTACAGCTCCGACGCCCAGTACCGGGTCATCGACCAGGTCCGCAACGGCGTCCGTTACGGCCTCGACCGGTTGGTCATCACCGACCACGGGGGCCTGATCTCCGGCCTCGACGCCCGTCTGCGCGCCGGCGGCAACGGCAAGGGCGCCGGCAAGGCCGTCGGCGCCAAGGAGGTCACCCTCGGTGGCACCCTGCACGTCAAGCGCGGCAGTCGGGTCGAGCTGGTCATGGAGATCGCCCTGGCCAACGGGCCGAATCGGTCGCAGTTCGAGCCCACCCTCGCCCGGGTGGACGTCATCCGGGGCGCCGTCACCGGCCCCGTCCCCGACCGGGACGTCTTCACCACCCCGGACACCCGGGTGGTGCGGTCCTTCGACGTCAACCGCTCCCGCGGCTCGGTCACGCTGACGTACGACCTCGGGCCGGTGACGGAACCGCTGTACGTCCGGATGCGCGGCACCGACGGGAACCGCTCCCAGCCGGGCCTCAACGGGGCGCACATCGACCCCAACGGCCCCGCCCCGGACGTGGTGGGCGACGCCGACCCGTGGCGCGACCTGTGGTTCCACACCAACCCCATGTGGGTGCTGCCGGCATGACCGCCCCCGCCGCCCGGGTGATCGGGCTCGACATCGTCACCGCCGACATCCGGGCGGCGGACCACCTGCCGCACCGGTTGGCGGCCCGGCTCCCGCTGCCGGTCGGTACATGCCCTTCGACGTGCCCGATCCCCATCCCTGCTGCGCCGATCACGCCTGACCGGCGGGCGCCGCACGACGGACGCCGCGCGGAACGCGATCCGTTCCGCGCGGCGTCCCTTCCTCGCGTACCCGGGGGTTCCCGCCCCCGGCCCTCGATCAGCCGCCGCCGCGCGGGGCGGGCACGCCGAACCGCTCCAGCGTCCCCGGCAGCCGGGAGCCGAGGGGCGACATCCCGGTCTCCGCCGGCCCCCGATCCCCGGTCAGCCTGGCCAGGAGGTCCAGGGCCAGCCGACCGCGTCGCACCCGCTCGCGGGCCCCGGCCAGGGCCACCTCGCGCAACTGCCTCCCGTAGGGGTAGATGCCCGGCGCCCGGCTGAGCCCGAACTTCAGGTAGATCGGCGCTCCGCGTCGGATCAGCTCGGCGATCTCGTGCATCCGCACGTATCCGCCCAGGTCGTCCGGCGCCTCGAGATAGAGATCCAGCGGCACCCGGGAGACCCGGCGGACCTCCGTCAGGTGTTGGAGGGTGAGGTCGGAGGGGACGTTCACCGAGTCCCCGCCCAGCCGCTCGTACACGGCCACCGACGCCGGATTGACCGGCCCGATGAGGGCGGAGACCTTGAAGGTGGTGTCGGCGGGCAGGGCGCCCTCGGCCCGCATCCGGTGCAGCAGCCACAGCACCCCCTCGTCCGCCACCAACAGGCAGCGCACGCCCAGGGCGGTGGCGCGCAGCGCGTCCTCCACACAACCGGCCACCGCGTCGTGGCCCCGGGCGCGCGGCCCGGTGCCGCCCGAGTCGGTGCGGGTCCCGGCACCGATGTCCCAGGTGCCCCGGGGGCCGGTGAACAGGCACAGCTCCACGTCGGCGGCGGCACTGGCGGCCACCATGTCGGTGATCTCCTCGTCGGTCAGCATCCACACCCCGCTGCCCTGGCTGACGCGGTGCACCGGCACCTCCAGCGCGGCGGCCTCCTCCAGCACGACGCGCAGTGCCTCCGGGCCCTCGACGGAGGGTATCTCGGTGCGCCACCGACCCCCGTCGGGGAAGGTGTGGGGCGAGGAGTCGGCGGGATCGGCGACCGGCACGGGGTGACCGATCGCGGCGAGCGCGGTGTCGGCCGGTCGCGGCGGGGGAGTGGGGACGGTCTGTTCGGACACGGTGCTCCTGTTCGTGGACCGTACGGGATCGGCAGGTATCGACGAGTATCGACGGGTATCGACAGGTGGGGACGGGTATCGACAGGCATCGACAGGTGGGGACGGGTGGGGACGATGC
>NZ_VKHT01000464.1 GCF_014141535.1 Streptomyces alkaliphilus
CCCCCCGGCCCCGACCCGGCGGGCGGCTCGGGAAACCTGCTCACCGATCGCCCCGACCTCTACGAGCTCCGTTTTCCCGATCCCGAACACATCGCCGCCCGCTGGGTCGAGGAAGTCCTGCGCCGCCACGGCGCGGGCCCCGGGTCCTGGACGCCGGCTGCGGCACCGGTCGGGACGCCGCCCACCTGCACCGCGCGGGCCGCCGTGTGACGGGTGTCGACCTGTCGACGACCATGCTCGCCCACGCCCGCGCCCACCACCCGGGCCCGGAATACCTGCGGGCCGACCTGCGCTCCTTCGACCTGCGCCGCACGGTGGACGCGGTGGTCTGTCTGGACAGCGCCCTGTTGTACTGCCACACCAACCGGGAACTCGGGGGGTTCCTCGCCTCCTGCCGGGACCACCTGGCCCCGGGCGGGCTGCTGGTGGCCGAGATGCGCAACGGGGCCTTCTTCCTCGGGCGCACCGAACTCCTCGACGGGCCCCGCACCGCTTCGTTCACCGTCGAGGGCGTCACCCACACCTCGGTCACCACGCTGTGGGTGGACCGGGCCGCCCAACTCCTCCGCCGCAGGCGGGTCTGGACGGCCGACGACGGCTCCCCGGCGGTCGAGCAGCGATCCGCCTGGCGGCTGCTCTTCCCCCAGGAACTCCGGCTGTTGCTGGCCACCGCGGGGTTCGAGGTGCTGGAACTGCACGACGGCCCCGGCCCGCGGACCGATCCCCCCTGGCGCCCGGGAGACCCCGGAACCCCCGGACCGGCCGGCCGGGCGCGTGCCCGCGCGCCCGGGTCCGTACCCCGCGCCGGGGCAGCCGGCCGGCGCGGGGCAGCCGGGGGTCACACGGCAGCCGGGGGTCACACGGTGGTCAGACCGCGTGCGATGAAGATCTCCCGCGCCGCGGTGACCTGTTCGGCGGTCGGCGGCGGGGTGTCGGCCAGGGGGAACGGGATCCCCATCGCCTCCCACTTGGCGGCTCCCAGCCGGTGGAAGGGCAGCACGTCCACCCGGCTGACGTTGTTCAGCGAGGCCGCGAACCGGGCGACGCCGTCGATGTTGTCGGGATCGTCGGTGAGGCCCGGTACCAGCACGAACCGCACCCACACCTCGCGCCCCAGCCGCTCCAGGCGCCGGGCGAACTCCAGGGTGGGTCGCAGGTCGCGGCCGGTGACCCGGGTGTACGTCTCCGGATCCCATGACTTGATGTCGAGCAGCACCAGGTCGGTGTCGGCCAGCAGCGCGTCGGAGGCCCGGGGTCCGAGGAAACCGGAGGTGTCCAGGGCGGTGTGCAGGCCGAGTTCGCGCCGGCAGCGGTGCAGCACCTCGCCGGCGAAGACCGGCTGCAACAGCGGCTCGCCGCCGCTGAGGGTGACGCCGCCGCCGGCGGCCCGCAGGAAGGTCGCGCAGCGGGCGATGTCGGCCACCAGGTCGTCGGCGGACATCCGGGTGCCGTTGCGCAGGTAACGGGTGTCGGGGTTGTGGCAGTACAGGCAGGACAGCGGGCAGCCGGCGAGGAAGGCGACGAATCGGGAGCCGGGGCCGTCGACGCCGATCGACATGTCGGTGGAGTGGACCGAGCCGGTGACCGGCCGCCGGGCCACCGCCGCCGCCGGGGTGACGGCGACGGGGCACGGCAGGTCCGTGAGGGTGCCGGCCGGGCCGGGCCCCGCCTCCGGGGAGAGGGCGGGGACCGGCGGACGGGGGGTCATCACACGCTCCCGTGGAAGGTGCGGGCCAGCACGTCGAGCTGCTGCTCGCGGGTGAGGCGGGTGAAGTGCACGGCGTAGCCGCTGACCCGGATGGTGAGGTCGGGGTACTCCTCGGGGTGCTCCATGGCGTCCCGCAGCGTCGCCTCCTCCAGGACGTTGACGTTCATGTGGTAGCCGCCGGCGGCCACGTGTCCGTCGAGGACGCCCACCAGGTGGGTCACCCGCTCCTCCGGGACCCGGCCCAGGGAGACCGGGGCGAAGGTCGTGGTGAGCGAGATGCCGTCCTCCGCGTCGGGGAAGGGCAGGCCCGCCACCGACAGTGCGGAGGCCAGCGCGCCGCGGGTGTCCCGGCCGTTCATCGGGTTGGCGCCGGGCGAGAAGGGCACCCCGGCCGGGCGGCCGTCGGGGGTGGCGCCGGTCATCCGGCCGTAGACCACGTTGGAGGTGATGGTCAGCACCGACTGGGTGGGCCGGGCCCGCCGGTACGCGGGCAGCCGGCGCAGCCTGCGCATGAAGCCGGAGACCAGGTCGCGGGCGATGGAGTCGGCGCGCTCGTCGAGGTTGCCGTAGGCCGGGTACTCGCCGTGGACGCGGTAGTCGACGGCCAGGCCGCGCTCGTCGCGGATGACCTCCACCCGGGCGTGCCGCACGGCGGACAGCGAGTCGGCCGCGACGGCGAGGCCGGCGATGCCGCAGGCCATGGTGCGTTCCACGTCGCGGTCGTGGAGCGCCATCTCCAGCCGCTCGTAGTTGTACCGGTCGTGCATGGTGTGGATGACGTTGAGGGCGTGCATGTAGGTGCGGGCCAGCCGGTCCAGCACCGCGTCGTAGCGCTCCGCCAACTCCTCGGCGTCCAGCACGTCGCCGGTGATCGGCTCGAACCCCTCGAGCACGGTCTCGCCGGTGACCTCGTCCCGGCCACCGTTGATCGCGTACAGCAGGGCCTTGGCGAGGTTGACCCGGGCGCCGAAGAACTGCATCTGGCGGCCGGTCACCATCGGCGAGACGCAGCAGGCGATGGCGGTGTCGTCGCCGAACCGGGGGCGCAGCCATTCGTCGGAGATGAACTGCAGGGCGCTGGTCTCCGCCGCCACCCGGGCGGCGTAGGCGCGGAAACCGAGGGGCAGCTCCGGGGACCAGAGCACGGTGAGGTTGGGCTCGGGCGCCGGGCCGAGGTTGTACAGGGTGCGCAGGACGCGGAAGGTGGTCCGGGAGACCAGCGGCCGGCCGTCGGTGCCCAGGCCGCCCATGGTCCAGGTGACCCAGGTGGGGTCGCCGGAGAACAACTGGTCGTACTCGGGGGTGCGCAGGAAGCGGACCAGCCGCAGCTTGATCACCAGGTCGTCGATGAGTTCCTGGGCTCCGGCCTCGGTGAGCAGGCCGCGGTCGAGGTCCCGCCGCATCCAGATGTCGAGGAAGCCGTCGAGGCGGCCGATCGACATGGCGGCGCCGTCCTGCTCCTTGATGGCGCCCAGGTAGCCGAAGTACAGCCACTGGACGGCCTCGCGGGCGTCGCGGGCCGGGCCGGAGATGTCGTGGCCGTAGGAGGCGGCCATCGTCCGCAGGTCCTCCAGGGCACGGATCTGTTCGGCGGTCTCGGCGCGGTCGCGGATGACCTCCTCGGTGGGCCAGCGGCCGTGGAGCAGGTGCTGGTCGGCGCGCTTGTCGGCGATCAGCCGGTCGATGCCGTAGAGCGCGACGCGGCGGTAGTCCCCGATGATCCGGCCCCGGCCGTAGGAGTCGGGCAGGCCGGTGATCAGGCCGGAGGAGCGGCAGGCGCGGATCTCGGGGGTGTAGGCGTCGAAGACCGCGTCGTTGTGGGTGGTGCGGTACCGGGTGAAGATCTCCTTGACCCGCTCGTCGGGCTCGTGGCCGTGGGCGCGCAGGGCGTTCTCCACGACCCGCCAGCCGCCGGCGGGCATGATGGCGCGCTTGAGGGGGGCGTCGGTCTGCAGGCCGACGACGATCTCCAGGTCCCGGTCGATCCAGCCGGGCGCGAAGGCGGTGACGGAGGCGGGGGTGGCGGTGTCCACGTCCAGGACGCCGCCGCGGGCGCGCTCCTCGCGCAGCAGTTCCCGCACCCGGCCCCACAGTGCGGTGGTGCGCTCGGTGGGTCCGGCGAGGAAGTCGGCGTCGCCCTCGTAGGGGGTGTGGTTGTGGCGGACGAAGTCGGCGACGTCGATCGCGTCCCGCCACAGGCCGCCGCGGAAGCCCTCCCACGCGGTGCCGGCGTCCTCGGCCGGGACGGGGGCGGGAACCGACGCGGCGGCGACGGGTCCGGTG
>NZ_VKHT01000465.1 GCF_014141535.1 Streptomyces alkaliphilus
GCTCCGGTCCCCACCCGCGGCCGTGAGTCCGTTCCATCCCGGCACGACCCCGCCCGTCCCGGGCACCGTGTCCATCGACCCTCTGGGGAGTTACCGATCATGAGAATCCGCAAGGCCACCGCCCTCGCCGCCACCGTCCTCGCCCTCTCCCTCACCGCCACCGCCTGCGGCTCCGAGGACTCCGACACCAACGACAACGGTGGCTCGGCCTCCGACAACGGCGGTTCCGGCTCCGACGACGGCGGCGACGCCGGCTCGGGCGGCGAGAGCCTCACCATCGGCATCAAGTTCGACCAGCCGGGCCTCGGCCTGCTGACCCCGGACGGCGAGTACAAGGGCCTCGACGTGGACGTGGCCACCTACATCGCCGGCGAGCTGGGCGTGAACGCGTCCGACATCGAGTGGCTGGAGGCTCCCTCCCCCGAGCGCGAGAACCTCATCATGCGCGGTGACGTCGACCTGGTCGTCGCCACCTACTCGATCACCGACGCCCGCAAGGAGTCCATCAGCTTCGCCGGCCCGTACTTCGTCGCCCACCAGGACCTGCTGATCCGGGCCGACGAGGACGTCACCAGCGAGGACGACATCAACGAACTCACCCTCTGCTCGGTGACCGGTTCCACCTCCGCCCAGCGGGTCAAGGACGATGTCGCCCCCGACGCCCACCTGCACGAGTTCGGCACCTACTCCGAGTGCCTGGCCGGCCTGGAGAACGGCACTGTCGACGCGCTCACCACGGATGACGCCATCCTCGCCGGGTACGCCGCCCAGCCCGAGCACGAGGGCAAGTTCAAGCTCGCCGGTCTCAACCTGAGCGACGAGTTCTACGGCGTCGGTCTGGCCAAGGAGGACACCGACCTGCGCGACCAGGTCAACGCGGCCATCGAGAAGATGGTCGAGGACGGCTCCTGGGCCGAGTTCGTCGAGGCCAACCTGGGCCCGGCCGGCTACGAGGCGGAGGCCGCCCCGGAGATCACCGAGACCGACTGACACCCGTACCCGGGACCGGCTCCTCCCCGCCGGTTCCCCGTGCCGCGCCGCCGACGGAGGCTTCCGGCGGCGGCGCGGCACATACCGGTGACGGACGGACGGCGTCCTCCCGGCCGCGCCCGGCCCGGCCCCGTGGTCGTGTCCGTCCGACACCCGCCCTCTTCCCGTTCCTGTCGTTCTGTCCGGCCCCGTCCACTCCGGCCCCTCGGGCCGCTGCGGCCCGACGAGACTGCGAGAGTCCGTGTTCGAGTTCCTTGACTTCGAGCGGTACGACCTGCTCGGCGCCTTCTGGACGACGGTGCAGCTGACTTTCTGGTCGGCCATCGGCTCCCTGATCTGGGGCACCGTGCTGGCCGCCATGCGGGTCAGCCCGGTGCCCGTCATGCGCGCCTTCGGCACCGTCTACGTTCATCTGTTCCGCAACATCCCGCTGACCCTGGTCATCATCGCCTGCGCCCAGGGGCTGTACATGGCCCTGAGATTCAGCCTGGGTGGTGACCGCCCGCCGGAGATCTACTTCCGGCTGGCGATCCTCGGCTTCATCGCCTACACCGCCACCTTCGTCTGCGAGGCGCTGCGCTCGGGCATCAACACCGTGCCGCTGGGCCAGGCGGAGGCCGCCCGGGCCCTGGGCCTGCGCTTCGACCAGGTGTTGACCCTGGTGGTGCTGCCCCAGGCGTTCCGTTCGGTGGTGGCGCCGCTGGCCAACGTGCTGATCGCGTTGACCAAGAACACCACCGTGGCGGCCGCCATCGGCGTGGCCGAGGCCGCGCTGCTGATGAAGGAAATGATCGAGAACGAGGCCCAACTCTTCCTCATCGCGGGAATCTTCGCGTTCGGTTTCATTCTCCTGACCCTCCCCACCGGGCTGCTGCTCGGCTGGGTGAGCAAGCGTGTGGCGGTGAAGCGATGAGTGCCTCTTCCAACTCCCCGTCGGTCCTCTACGACGCGCCGGGGCCCCGTGCCCGGGTGCGCAACGCCGTGATGGCGATCGTCTTCGGCGCCCTGCTGGTCGTTCTGATCGGCTGGGTGGTGATGCTCCTCGACGACGCCGGTCACCTGACGGCGGCCAAGTGGAGCCCGTTCGTGACCGACTCCCGGGTCTGGACGACGTACCTCCTACCCGGTCTGATGACCACGCTCAAGGCGGCTTTCTTCGCGATCGTCATCGCCCTGCCCCTGGGCGCGATCCTCGGTGTCGCCCGGCTCTCCGACCACTGGTGGATACGGGCGCCCGCCGGGGCGATCGTGGAATTCTTCCGCGCGATCCCGGTGCTGCTCCTGATGCTGTTCGCCAACGAGGCGTACGCGATGTTCACCGATGTCGCCCGGGAGAACCGGCCGCTGTACGCGGTGGTCACCGGTCTGGTGCTCTACAACGCGTCGGTCCTGGCCGAGGTGGTGCGGGCGGGCATCCTCTCCCTGCCGCGCGGCCAGTCGGACGCGGCGCAGGCGATCGGCATGCGCAAGAACCAGACCATGCGGTTCGTGCTGTTGCCGCAGGCGGTCACCGCGATGCTGCCGGCGCTCGTCACCCAACTCGTGGTGATCGTGAAGGACACCGCACTGGGCGGGGCGGTATTCGGTCTCTACGACCTGCTGCGTCAAACCACGCTGATCAGCGCGAACTACGGTGCCAACATCATCGCCAGCATGACCGTGGTGGCGTTGATCTACATCGTGTTGAACTTCCTGCTCACCAGCTTCGCGAGCTGGCTGGAGGGCCGCATCCGCCGCGGCAAGCGCGGGACCGGGGCCGTGGTGGCCACCGATCCGGGCGAGCTGCTGGAGCTGGAGACCCCACCCAAACCGGCTCCGGACATCCGGACCTCCGGCACGGCCGGCCCGATCGACCCGAGCGGTCCGACATTGTCGGGGGAGGCGGGTAACCAGCCCTGACTTGACGGGTGTCGAACAGGTGGGTTGCATACTCCTGTGCTGCCCGTGATCATCGCCGGCGCGGGCCCCGTCGGGCTCGCGCTGGCGCTCGCCCTCTCCCGCCACGGGGTTCCCTCCGTCGTTCTCGACGGGAGCGACGAGGGGGTGGTGCGACGGGCCGCCCGCACCTGCGTGCTGCCCCCCGACATCGCCCACTGGGCCCGTCTGCCGGGTGCGGTGGAACACGCGACGACCTGGAGCGGGTGGCGGACCACCGTGCGCGGCCGGGTGGTGGAGGAGGCCGTCTTCACCGAGGAGCGCTCGCCGGTCCACCTGCCGCAGCACGCGCTGGAGGAGGCGCTGTGGGGCGCGGTGGGACGGACCGGCCTGGTGGAAATGCTCTCCCCCGCCCGCCTGGTGGACCTGGAGCAGCACGAGGCCGGGGTCACCGCGCGTCTGAAGGAGGACTCGGCGGGCGGTTCAGCGAGTCGGCGGGGCAGCCATCTGGTGGGGTGTGACGGCGCCCGGTCCACGGTGCGGAAACTGCTGGGGGTCGCCTTCCCCGGTCGCACGGCGGTGGAGCGCTACGCGGTGGCCGCGGTGCGCGGCGGCATACCGGACACCGGGGAGGCCACGCTCCACCGGGCGCTGCCGGCCCCCCGCCGGGTCGGTGGGGCACGCACCGCTCCGCCGGAGGTGCTGGTGCGCCCGCTGACCGGGGACACGGTGCGGCTGGATTGGCCGTTGCCGCCCGAGGAGAACCCGGTGACGCCCGAGGCCCTGCTGGAACGGGTGGAGCGGACCCTGGTGGGTTTGAACGGGGGCGAACTCCCCCCGCACGAACTGCTGGACACCGGCGTGTACGCCTGTCACCAGCGGTTGGCGCGCTGGTGGCGCTCGGGCCGTGTGCTGTTGGCGGGGGACGCGGCGCACCTGATGGGCGCGCTGGGAACGCAACAGGTGGCCGAGGGGCTGCGGGACGTGGACAACCTGGCGTGGAAGCTGGCCGCGGACCGACGGCCGGGCGGTGCCGAGGGGCTGCTGGAGAGCTACGCCGAGGAACGGCGCGGCGCGGTGGGCGCACGGCTGCGGGCTGTGGACCAGGCCCTGCCG
>NZ_VKHT01000466.1 GCF_014141535.1 Streptomyces alkaliphilus
GAAACCGGTAGAGTCGAAGAACCCACTCCACCTTCAGACAAAACAACAGGATCGCACCTTATGTCGGAATCTCTGCTAGTGAGTAAAAACAGGCTCCTCGCGGGATAAAGGTGCTGGTCGGCTCCTGGTGCTCCCCGCGCCTGCGGGGGTGGTCCCCCTCGACCGCGCACTCAAGGGCACCGCCGTCTGTGCTCCCCGCGCCTGCGGGGGTGGTCCCTCCATCCCCGGAGCACCGTCCGTCTCCCGCCGGTGCTCCCCGCGCCTGCGGGGGTGGTCCCCAGCAGCCGACCGACACAGCACTGTCGGCCGTGTGCTCCCCGCGCCTGCGGGGGTGGTCCCCTGGCTGGGGGCCCGGGTGGACAGGCGGGCCGGTGCTCCCCGCGCCTGCGGGGGTGATCCCGAGCTTCAGCCGCTCGTTCATCTCCTCCACCAGTGTTCCCCGCGCCTGCGGGGGTGGTCCCAACACGGGTGACTGGATCATCGGCTGGTTCAAGTGTTCCCCGCGCCTGCGGGGGTGGTCCCCAGGCAGCGTGAGAGGAGCGGCATAGCCAAGCGTGTTCCCCGCGCCTGCGGGGGTGGTCCCGGGTACCGCTCCTCGTCCACGCCGGGCGCCACGTGTTCCCCGGGCCTGCGGGGGTGGTCCCGAGGGGACGCCGCGGTTCGAGTTCCGGGGCCAGTGTTCCCCGCGCCTGCGGGAGTGGTCCCGGGCTGGTGTACGGCGCCGGGTCCGGGATCGGGTGTTCCCCGCGCCTGCGGGGGTGGTCCTGCCCTCGCCCTCCTTCGGGGGTTTTCCCTGCTTTCAGGGACCCCTCGGGACGGGGGTGGTGACCCGCCCCGGCTTCCGCTCCCTCGTCTACGGCGTCACGGCTCGGAGCGCCAACTCCCACGGGTACTCGCGGATTCCGGAGCCGGGTTCGTTCGGCACGAATCCCTCCTCTCCGTCGTCGCCCAAGAGGACGCGGACCCCGGCCTCGCGCAGTTCCGCCACGGACCGGCCGAACCGGGGGTGCCGGGCCAGGACGGTGTTGACGCACGGCAGCACCACCAGGGGGACGCCGCGGCCCATCATCTCCACACCGATCCCGACGACGTGGGAGTGCGTCAGGCCCAGCGCCAGGGCGTTGATGGTGTGCAGGGTGGCGGGGGCCAGGATCACGCCGTCCGCTGCCGGCCAACCGCCGCCCTTCGGCTCGTCCGGGCGTCGCCATCGGGTGCGCACCGGGTGCCCGGTCGCGTGCTCCAGGTCCTCGACAGCTTGCTCTCCGAGCCAGGCGGCGGCGGTGGGGGTGAGAGCCACGCACACCTGCCGGTCATCGGCTCGGTAGAGGTTCACGGTGGCGACGATCTCGAACACAGGTGGGGCCGCGCAGCCCAGGAGATAGATCGTTCGCATTTCAGCGCTATTGCCCCCGGGTCGGAGCCCGGAGGCAATCGGACATGCCGGAGCCACCGAACAATGAAGGGGAGGGCATGAGCTCAGGATATGCCCACCCCGCTCCCTCGTTCACCAGTTCAGCAGTTCCCGCACGCGGGCCTCGGTGAGGGTCGCGTCGGTGGCGTGAACACAGGTGATGCCCATCGCCTCGGCCGGCGGGAGGTTCCGTTCGTGGTCGTCGACGAACACGCATTCCTCAGGTGCCAGACCCATGCGTTCCACCGTCCGGCGGTAGATCTCCGGTGACGGTTTCCGGACGCCCTCCTCCTCGGAGAGGACCACGACATCGGTGAAGCCCTCCCACATCCCCAACTCCTTGTACACGTTGAAGGGGGTCAGGCCGAAGGAGTTGGAGAGCATGGCGGTGACCACGCCCTCCCGGCGGGCCCGGCCGACCAGCTCGACGATGCGCGGTTCGGGCCGCAGGCGGGCGAGAGCCCGGCGCATCAGGTCTGTGGGGTCCAGGCCGAGGATGCCGCCGATCACCCGGTTCCAGTCCTCCTGGGTGGCCCGACCCACCTCGAGTTCGGCGTAGACGTGCACCCCGTCGGGGTGCTCGGTGAGGGCGGCGAAATACGCCCCCGGCTCCAGACCGGATTCCCGTTCGAAGCCCACTCCGTTGGCGCGCATCGAGGTCGTCAACACGCCCCCGAAGTCCAAGATGAGTCCGCGATAGTCGCTCACACTACTGCTCCGCAGATGGATGGATGTCGGCCGCTGTCGCGCGCGGAAGGACGGGCGGACAGCGGCCGTTGAGTGTCCGCCGCTGTTGAGAGCGGGGCTTCAGTATCCACCGTTCCGCCCTACTCTGGCAGTGAGTGCTCAGCCACGACGAGAGCGAGAGGCGCGGGTGATGGAGAACGCCGGCACAGCGAATTTCACGATCGGAGACCGCGTTCGGTACTACCGGATGCGACGCGGCCTGTCCCAACAGGCCCTCGGCGAACTGATCGGCCGTACGGACAACTGGATCTACCGCATCGAGCACGGCATCCGACCGGTGGACCGCTTGTCGGTCCTGCTGTCCCTGGCGGAGGCCCTGCGGGTGGACATCTCCGACCTGGTCGGGATGGACATGGGGTCCGGAGATCAGGGGCCGCAGCACGATGGGGTCCCGGGCCTGCGCCGTGTGCTGTCCCGACCGCCGTCCCACCTGGACACCGGTGGCTCTCCGATGGCGACTGCGGACCTGAAGACGGCCGTGGAGAGCCTGTGGCGGACCTACGAGACCGAACGGGCGCAGCGCTACCGCCTGGTCGGGGAACGTCTGCCCGCGCTCCTCGGAGCCGCGCACACCACCCTCTCCGCCGCTCCCACGGGTGAGGAGGGAGAGATCGCCCGGCACGTGGTCAGCCTCTACGGCCTGGCCCAGATCTGGTTGCGCCGCGTGGGAGAACACACCCTGGCCCGGGTGGCGGCCGACCGCGGGCTGTCGATCGCCGACGAGACCGGTGATCCGGAACTGCGGGCGGCCGCGGCCTGGTCGGTTGCCTGTGTCCTGACCTCCAGCGGCGATGTGGCCGATTCCATGGAACTGGCCCGCGAGATGATCGACCACTGCTCTGTCGACGACACCTCCACGGAGGGCCACATCGCCGCGGTGGGCGCTCTACACCTCCAGGGCGCCGTGGCGGCCATGCGGTCCGACCGCGGACCGACGGCGTGGGACATGCTGCGCCGGGCCGACCGGTTCGCCGCTCGGATCACGCCCGGGACGAACCACTGGAATACGGTGTTCGGGGAGTGCAATGTGGCCATGCACGGGGTGCACTTGGCAGCCGAGGAGGGCAACGCCGCGGAGGCTCTGCGTCTGGCGGACGACGTGCACGTGGCCGACTCCATCCCGTTGGAGCGCCGCGCCCGATACACGATCGAGGTGATGAACTGCAACCGGGTGCAGAAGGACGATTACGCGACCGTGTTCATGCTGAGCAGGTTGCGGGAGCAGTCCCCCGAAGAGATCGTCTTCTCGCCTCTTGTGCGGGATGCGGTGGTCACCCTGATGAAACGGGAGCGACCGCTGTGGGCCGGTGAACTGCGGGAAGTCGCGTACCACATTGGCGTGGCCTGACCGTCCACGTTACGTGGTCATGCATACCCTGCCAGTTAGGCAGGGTTGACGTTGTGGCAGGGCCGAGACCGTGAACTCCTCCTACGGTCTGTGTTCATGACGCCACATCACTGTCTTCCCGGGCGGGAAGGACTGACGGTCACGAGACCGGAGGACCACCCTCCCCGCATCACGGAGGCCGGACGCCTCGCTCTCCCCCTCCTCGTCCAGGACGAGGACACGGGGAGGACCGGAGTGGTCAACCTGGTCCTCCCCGTGGAGCAGGTCGTGACGCTGCTCCAGCAGATGACCGGGGTACTGGGGGCGCCGCATGTTGGTACCCGATGAGCCGTCGGCTCCCCTGCCCCCGCCGCTGCGCGGGCCGCTGAACCAACCGGTTCAGGCGTTCGCCCAGTGCGTCGACTGCCGCGAGTACAAGACGATGCCCGCCGGCTCCCTGATCACCTCCGGCGCCCCCACCGCCTGCCCCGAGAC
>NZ_VKHT01000467.1 GCF_014141535.1 Streptomyces alkaliphilus
GAGAGGAGGGGAACGGCGGGTATGGGGGCGGACGGGTCGGCGCGCACGCCCCCTGAAGAAATGTCCGGTTTGAGGTGATAATTCGTCAATTATGGGCAGGCCGCCGATCACCCTTTCGTGTGCTTTTCAGCAAAGACCTCAAGCGGGTGGCCGGGCTCGCCGACAAAGGATGCGTGACTACCCTTGCGCACTCCATGATGTCCGCCGCCCGGTCCGCAGCAGCCTCGGGGGAGGCCGACCGGTTCGGATACCCCGATTCCACCGCCGCCCGGGGCGCCACCGCCACCGGCACCCCCGCCTGGGGCGGGGGTGAGAACGACATGGCCCGGCCCGGTCGACGCCCGGCGGGTAGCCGCGGACGCGGCCTGCACGGTCAGCTCGTCCAGCAGTTGGGTCAGATGATCGTCTCCGGTGACCTCGGGGCGGACCGCCCCCTGGTGCCCGAGGAGATCGGTCAGCGTTTCGAGGTCTCCCGCACCGTCGTGCGCGAATCCCTGCGGGTGTTGGAGGCCAAGGGGCTGGTCAGCGCCCGCCCCAACGTGGGCACCCGGGTGCGTGCGGTCACGGAGTGGAATCTCCTGGACCCGGACATCATCGAATGGCGCGCCTTCGGTCCGCAGCGCGACGATCAGCGTCGTGAACTGTGGGAGTTGCGCGCCGGTATCGAACCGGTGGCCGCCCGGCTCGCCGCCGAACGGTGCGACGAGGAGGTTCGCGCCCGGCTCTCCGACATGGTGGACATCCTGCGCCATGCCCTCGAGCAGGGTGACGGTCTGACCTTCTCCCGCGCCGACGCCGAATTCCACGCCCTCCTGCTGCGAGCCGCGGACAACCGGATGCTCGAGCACCTGGCCGGCATCGTCGCCTCCGCGCTCCAGGTCTCCAGCGGTACCGACGGTCCCTGCCGGCAGCCCGGGGAGGCATGTCTGGAACATCACCGGCGCGTCCTGGAGGCGATTTCGGCGGGGGAGCCGGAGGCGGCCGAGGTCGCGGCCCGGGCCCTGCTCGACCCGCGGGGCGGCGAGGAGGCGGCGCCCGGCCCGGACACGGTGGTGCCCGCTCCCCGCGAGCACTGAGCGCCCCGGGCGGGGTGGGGCGGGACCGGTGGAGCCGGCCCCGCCCCGCTCATCCGTCTCCAAAAGCCCCGTGTCACCGGTCCGGCGATCGCTCCGGCCAACCGGGGCACACCCCGGTTGGTCCCGTGCGGAACGGGCATACGTGAACGCGGAACACCCGTGACGATCCGACGGTTCCGCCACGGTGTTCCCGGCCTGCGCCGCGTGTTCGACCGCCGGCCCGTTACAGTCGGAGGGGCGGTGTGACTCGGACCACGTGAAGGTGTGCGTAACGCTTCGGGGCGCAGCGCGATGACTCAAGAGGTGACCGCGTGGATCGCGATCCCCGGGTCCGTATGGGACTCGGTGGCCGATCGTCGTTCGTCGCCGCCGGTGGTCGATCCCCGCCACCGGTCGGGGACCCCCAACGGGTGGTCCCCAAGCCGTTCCCAGAGTTCCGAGAGGTTGTTCGTGTCGGCCAGCACCCCCCGTACGCTCCCTGCAGAGATCGCCGAATCCGATTCTGTGATGGCGCTCATCGAACGGGGAAAGGCTGAAGGGCAGATCGCCGGCGATGACGTGCGCCGGGCCTTCGAGGCCGACCGGATTCCTCCCACTCAGTGGAAGAACGTGCTGCGGAGCCTCAACCAAATCCTCGACGAGGAGGGCGTGACGCTGATGGTGAGTGCCGCCGAGACCCCCAAACGCACCCGCAAGAGCGTCGCGGCCAAGGCGTCGGCCAAGCGCACGGCCACGCGCACCGTTCCGGCGAAGTCCGCCCCGACCGCGGAACCGGCCGCCGGTGAGGCAGCCGGAGCCCCCGCCGCGGCGAAGGCTCCGGCGAAGAAGGCCGCGAAGAAGGCCGCCCCGGCGAAGAAGACCGCGAAGAAGGCGGCTCCCGCCAAGCGCGCCGCGAAGAAGACGGCGGGCGCCAAGACCACGGCCGCCGGCAAGAACGTCGCCGACGAACTGCTCGTCGAGGAGGAGCCGACGGAGGAGCTCGCCGCTCCGGCGGAGGGGCGAGCCGACGGTCCCGCCGCGGGCACCGGCAAGCCGGAGAACGAGGGTTTCGTCCTGTCGGACGAGGACGAGGACGACGCCCCGGCCCAGCAGGTCGCCGCCGCCGGCGCCACCGCGGACCCGGTGAAGGACTACCTCAAGCAGATCGGCAAGGTCCCGCTGCTCAACGCCGAGCAGGAGGTGGAGCTGGCCAAGCGGATCGAGGCCGGGCTCTTCGCCGAGGACAAGCTCGCCGGTGCGGACAAGATCGCCCCCAAGCTCAAGCGTGAGCTGGAAATCATCGCGGAGGACGGCCGCCGGGCCAAGAACCACCTGCTGGAGGCCAACCTCCGCCTGGTGGTCTCGCTGGCCAAGCGCTACACCGGTCGCGGCATGCTCTTCCTGGACCTCATCCAGGAGGGCAACCTCGGCCTGATCCGGGCCGTGGAGAAGTTCGACTACACCAAGGGCTACAAGTTCTCGACCTACGCCACCTGGTGGATCCGGCAGGCGATCACCCGCGCCATGGCCGACCAGGCTCGCACCATCCGCATCCCGGTGCACATGGTCGAGGTCATCAACAAGTTGGCCCGGGTTCAGCGTCAGATGCTCCAGGACCTCGGGCGCGAGCCCACCCCGGAGGAGCTGGCCAAGGAACTGGACATGACCCCCGAGAAGGTGGTCGAGGTCCAGAAGTACGGCCGCGAGCCGATCTCCCTGCACACCCCGCTGGGCGAGGACGGCGACAGCGAGTTCGGTGACCTGATCGAGGACTCCGAGGCCGTGGTGCCCGCCGACGCGGTCAGCTTCACGCTCCTGCAGGAGCAGCTGCACTCGGTGCTGGACACCCTCAGCGAGCGCGAGGCCGGCGTGGTCTCGATGCGCTTCGGCCTGACCGACGGCCAGCCCAAGACCCTGGACGAGATCGGCAAGGTCTACGGGGTCACCCGCGAGCGCATCCGCCAGATCGAGTCGAAGACGATGTCCAAGCTGCGGCACCCCTCGCGCTCGCAGGTGCTGCGCGACTACCTGGACTGACGCGAACCGCTCCACGGCGAGCCCGCCGGAGGAGCCGTTCCGCACCCGGGGCCCGGTCGGTGACGACCGGGCCCCGGGTGCGTTCGGGGTACCCGTCAGGGGCTCGTACGCGGATGCGCGATTCGAATGCCACGCCGGGCGACCGGGCCCCGGAGAGGTGGGGAAACCACCCGATCGGTTACCCGAGGTGTTCGATCAGGTGCTCCGCGTGTGTGTTCCGGGCATGGTGGGGAGACCAGACGACCGGCGGACGCCAGGAGCGCGTCTCCCGGCTCCCACCGCAGGAACGGCAGGTCCCCATGCGAGCATTCACCCGGCGTCCCCTTCCCCGCCGGCGAGCCGCTTCCCGGCTCCACGAGATCCCCGGTTCCCCGCACCGCCCCTTCGGGCGGGCGCGGCGGATCGCCCTGATCGGCGTGGTGCTGGGGCTCTGTGCCCCCCTGGCCTCCGCCCTGCCCGGCGGGGGCACGGGAACGCCCGCGGCGGCCCGCGACGTCGTGGTGGGCGGTCTGCCCGCCCACACCGGTGACAGCCCGTGGGTGGTCGCCCTGGCCAGCCGGGCCCGCTTCGGCGAGGCCCGCTCGGGCCAGTTCTGCGGTGGCGCGCTGATCGCTCCGACGACGGTGGTCACCGCCGCCCACTGCCTGGACCACCGACTCCTGGGGATCCGTCCCGAGCGCCTGCCGGATCTGCGGGTGATCGTGGGACGGGACGATTTGCGCCGCGCCGGGGAGGGACGGGAGGTGGCCGTGACCTCCATCCGGACCGACCCCCGCTACAACCCGTGGACCAACGTCGGGGACCTCGCCGTGCTGGAGCTGGCGGAGGCGCTGCCGGAGGGGTGGGCGCTGCCGG